>CACYCS010000032.1 GCA_902773005.1 uncultured Erysipelotrichaceae bacterium | reverse complement strand
TGGTGGCTGAGGGGGGATTCGAACCCTCGACATACCGGGTATGAGCCGGGCGCTCTAACCAGCTGAGCTACTCAGCCACTATATGGTGGAACTTATCGGGCTCGAACCGACGACCCCCTGCTTGCAAAGCAGGTGCTCTCCCAACTGAGCTAAAGTCCCAGCCGAATTGTTCTTGCCGCTTTCGCGGCTCGATTATTATAGACACCTCTATGGACAATGGCAAAACAATTTTTACAATATTGTTTCGCGCACGCGCGAGAAGCATATGTAAGCAGCACATATCCTTTGCGCAATTCTAATGACACCACCCCCATCGAATGGTAATATTCAAGCCATGGAAACATTGCAGTTTGCCTATGGCGAGAATCAGAAAGCGATTGCCCTTGAAGCAATCAAAGCGCTTCGTGAAGCAGGATATGAGGTGATCGATTCAGGCGACCAAGACATCGATCCGAATCGCATCGTCATCCTATTGCTAAGCGCAGGCGTAAGCGAAAAAAGCCTACTAGGCATACCTTGGTTCAAGAAGCAATTCGATTACTCCTCCTACCCCCACCTCCGCATGATGCCCTTCGTGGCATACCATTCCTCCAAGGACGATTTCGACGCCCTTTGGGAGAAAGATATTGGGGACGTGTATGAGAATTTGATCTCGGGCGAGTTCAAGCCATATGGCTGGGACCTCGACGATCCTAGTAGCAAAATCGAGTTCGCAAGGATCCTTGAGGATTACGAAGAATAGGCAAGTGCCTTTCGTAGATGCAAGACCTAGGGAAGCTAGCGAATAATCGAATAGGCTGGGCGCCGAAGGAAGATTAGGCTGTGCGCCAAAGGAAGATTAGGCTGGGCGCCAAGAGAAAAGACGCAGCGTTATTGGGGCTGCGCCTTTTTTAGTTGTTGGATTTAATTAGCTAAGAGCGTCTTCGACGGGTTCAGCGGGCTGGCCTTCGGCGATGAGTTTCGCGTTCTGTTCATGGCGCGCCTCAAGCTCTTTGACGATGTCCGCTTCCATCTTCTCATCGATGTGGTATTTGGTGCGGAGAAGGATGAATGCGGCGAGGAAGAGGATGATGATGACGCCGATGACGATGATTCCGAATACGACGAGCTGCCATCTTTCGACGCCCTCCCTTGCGGTTTCGATCGCGACGTCGCGGGTCGCGGTAGCGGTCTCTTTATTAACCCCTTCCGCGAGTTCGGCATAGTAAGTGCCTTCGGAGTTCGAGACGGCGGTGATGAAGGCCGAGGTGCCAGTAGCGGCGAAGACGATGAACTGGAGGATCCTGTTGAAGCCGGAAGCTAGTTTCACGTCAAGCGGACGCCAGGCAAAGCAGATGGACTCTTTGCGCTCGCCATTCTTCCATTCGCCATAGTCGATGGCATCCTGGAACATGACAAGCAAGGTGAGGTAGAAGATGCCCGAAGCGCCGAAGAAGAGGACGCAGAGGACATATAGAAGCGGCATGGTTCCGGTGAAGACCCAGAACATGTTGGAGCCGTCTCCTGGATCAGCGTAAGCAAGCGGGTGTTCCCCAAAGACCGGGAAGGCGATCAAGAAGAAGGCGAGGTAAGAAGCGAGGACGACGATCGTGGAGATGAGCAATATCTTTTGCTTCGGCATCCGCTTCGCCATCATCGGGAAGAAGGCCTGCGCGGCCACGGTGCCGATGACATAGAAGGCGCTGATCGCGGTGGCGACCATGCCGCCTTTTCCGCCGCCATAGCCATAGACCATGTAGAAGTAGTTCTGGCCGATGCCGGTGAGGATGAAGGAAGCGAAGTAATAGAGGAACATCGCGATGGCCGCGACGAGCAGCTCTTTGTTCTTTCCGACGACGCGGAACAAGTCAAGAATGGAGGACTTTTCCGAAACTTCCTCTTGCTTCGCATCGCGCACCTTCTCTTTGCAGAGGAAGAAGACGATGAGCTGAGAGGCGAGGAAGAGCGCGGCGATCGCGATGCCCGCGAAGGCGTAGATCTGGATGGTGGAAGCCTTGATGAGGCCCGGCAGCAAGAACATGGCGATGTTCATGATGAAGGTACCGATCGAGGCGGCGATGGCCGTATGGGTGGTGAGGGTCGCTCTGGTCTTGGGGTCGTTAGTGAGAGCTGGGAGCATCGACCAGTAGCCGATGTCGTTCATGGTGAAGCAGGTATCCCAGAGGATGTACATGATGATCATGAACGCGACGTATCCCCATCCGCGGAGGCCGGTGAAGACCATCGGGAGAAGGAACATGAGCATTACGACGAGGCCATTGCCGATCGCTCCTAGTGCGATCCAAGGACGGAATTTGCCGGCCTTGAAGTGGCATTTCTCAAGGATGAATCCCATGATCGGGTCGTTGATGCCATCCCACACAAGGGCGATGAACATCGCGGTGGTAATGACGCCATATTGGCTCGTGAAGGCAGCTCCTTCGGACGAGAGCACGCCGGCGGTCAGGGCGTACTGTAGTAAGAAGGTTCCGACGAGGGCGTAGCAAGCGTCTCTGAAGATACCTGACCACGGGAACAGGATCTTCGTCAGCGTTGGAACCTTATCGCCTGTAAAGGCATTGGTGTTGGTTGACATAGTAACCTCCTTTTCGCTGCGCCTTTGACCCCCACTACCCTAATGGGGATCGCAGCCCATCGTGGCGCGGGACTGCATGCGCTTTTGCGTAGATGATGCGCCGGAACGGCGGCCGAAATCGGCAGGATGAGGTATTGCTAGGCGATACACGCCTAAATTAGCTAATTGTCTTGGGCGAAGATCCCGTTGAGGACCAGGTCTGCCAAGCGATGGACGGCCTCGGTGTAAGAAAGGGATTCGCTGCGGAGGAAGGGCTCGCGAAGGAAATCGGTCATCGAGGCATAAAGCACGGTGATGATGAAGTTCGGGGTGCAGCTCGTGCGGACCACTCCTTTGCTGATCGCCTCCTCCAGCACATCGCGCACCGCTTCCCACTGGACGTGGAATGCGGCGTCGATTTCGGCGAAAACCTCGGGCTCAGCTTCCTTCAATTCGGGGATGCGAGCGACGTCGAGCTGAATTTCATAGGGCGTGGTGATCGTGATGATCTTCTCGATCTTCTCCCGAAGCGGGAGATCGGGGTTATCGCGGATCTCGCGCTGCTTCTCTTCGACGTAGGCGGTTGTCTTGCCAAGGATATAGCGATAGATATCCTGCTTCGACTGGAAATACTTGTAGATCGTCTTCTTAGAAATGTGGATGATAGCGGTCACGCCGTCGAGCGTGAGTTTAGGACCGTTGCGATTGAACTCGGTCACAAAAGCGTCGGCTATCTCGTCTTTGACGTTTCGTCCGTTTTGTTTCATGGAAACTGAATTTCTCCTTTGAGTTCCAGCCCATAATACAGGCATTGATGGGCAAAATCAACACCAACAAGCCATTTCAAACGAAAAAATTGAAAGCCCTTACAGAATCAGTTGCCGATTCGCGAGAGTATCTTGAGAATCCGCGCGTCAACAAGCCCAACCGCAAGCCCCGATACGATGGCAAGTAAACCCATGAATGGCAAATAATACAAGATGGCTGCGCTTCCAATGTAGGCCACCGCGACCGCGATTTGAGCAGAGACATGGAAAACGCTGCCGATCAGCGAAACCCCAACGGGAGTTGCGCTCTTAAAAGCCTTCTTGATGATGGCCATCGCTAGGATTGAGGCAAGCGCTCCGGCCAAAGACATCCACCCGCCCATCGCAAGAAAGCTTCCCCGGAGCAGACTCACGACCACTACCCTAACTAGGCTAACGACTAGCGCCGGGAAGAAGCCATTTAAATACAGCAAGATGAGGATCGCAAGATTCGGGAGGCCGATCTTCATGCCAGGCAGCAAGAAGTCAGGCAAGAAGCTCTCGGCGATGCCAAGGGCGATTGAAAGCGAAGCGAACACGCCAAATCGCGCGATCTTCTTATTCGTGAAAGAAAACGAATTCAGCAGGGGCGTGAGTGCGAAAACGGTGAAAAGCGTAGCCGCAATAATGAGCAATCCGCCAATCCAATTCATCCGACGACGATCGAGGAAGAATCCCCGCCCTCCAAAACGATGGACACGCCATTATAGGCGCATACGATCGGTAACCCTGGCGAACTCACGTAATCCATATGGACGCAATATTGGGTTGGGCAATCCGAGTGGGCGACCTTGATCGCGTTCCTTCTGACTGCGATTTCCATCTTCGACTTTGTCCCCTCTATCTCAAACGTCCTTTCTTCTTTTTCCTCCGCGAGATCGATCTTAAGTAGTAGCTCCCCCTGTCGGTAAATAGAGGCGATTAGGCCGTTTCGATTCGAATTCCTATAAATGAAAAACGGAATTAGTCCGCCAAGGGAAAGAGCCAACACGCAGCCAAAGATGATAAGATCGGCCTTATGCTTCTTCGCGAATTCCTTCATAGGCCAAGCGAATTCCTTAAGATCCCATCTTCGCCGCCGACGATGTAATCAAGATGCCTTTGGCTGCAATACGACGAAATCTCGTCGACCCCCATCGAAAAGAAAGCCGTCGTCGAGGCATCTAGCATGCTATTTGGAAAATCGAAGGGGGACATGTCATCGAATTTGAGCCTAGCAAGCGTCATCTTGTATTGCGGACGCGCTTCGCCGGTGAACGGATTCACGATGTGGGAGTAAGTGAAGCCGTCGATCTCATAACGCTGCTGCGAGATCGAGCTCGTCGATATCCCGCATTCGATGGCTTTGAAAGAATGAGTTGGATAATCTTCGGGAATGATGTTGTAGGCTTGTATTGCCGCGTTCCCCGATGAACCAAGAAGCAAGCTCGACCTTCCGCCCGAGATGCGATAGGCCTTGATGGACTTCTCCTTGAGGTAACGCGCGATCAAATCCATGCAATAGCCTTTCCCGATTGCCCCTAAATCGATGCTCCCCTGCCCTTCCAGCCGAATGGAATCTAGGGAAAACTCGATGCACGTCCCTGCTATTTTGTCTAAAAGGCTATGCACCTCATCCCGTTCTAGGGCTTTTCCTTGGGCTAGGTTTTGCTTCCAGGCGTCATTGAGTTCCAGCATGAATGGATTGAACGCGCCTTGCGTCTCTTCTTGAAGCTTCGTCGAAATAGATAACGCTTCTTTTAGGGTATCGTTCATCTCGATGGTTCGATTTGCGTTGAGCTTCGCTAACGGGGAATGAGATTTGTATGGATCCAAAGTGTCAGAAACATCGGCGATCAGATTCTTGATGTGATCGCAATCGGATTGGCTCCCTTCGTATAGGTCGATCGTCCAAAGGGTATCGAAGCCATAGGAGGTCGCGCTTCCGCCTTGATTCTCGCAAGAGGACAGTAGCGGCGCACAAGACACAGCAAAAGCAAATATGGCGATTAGGGGCAAGCGCTTCATACCGTCGGGACGTGCTTGGCGCCGTCTTCGTCGGGATGCTCATCCATATAGGCGATGATCGGGTCGAAGTTCTTATCCTTCTTCCCCGGCTTGCACTTGGACAATTTCTTTTCTTTGCCGCTTACGATCGCTTCGGCCATCTCGTGGCAGCCAGCGTATCCGCAGGAGCCGCAATTGTAATTGGGGAGCATCTTCTCGACCGCCCCGATCCTCTCGTCCTCCTTGACGTAGAAGATCTTTGCTGCAACTGCAAGCAAAAAGCCAAACAATAAGGCGACGCCTGCTAAAATCAGGAATGCGTAAAGTATCGTCATGGGATCCATATCATTCGCCCCCCTTCTTGCCTAATGCTTCCGCGAATGGGCAATGGGCCTCCTGGCAGCCATCGCATTTCTTCTTATTCGCCACTAGATCCTCGCATCCTTTGGGAACTGGGGTACGGCGATAGGCGATGAAGCTTATGACGAAAGTGGCGACTAGGACCACCAATATGCCAATCGCTAGAACTAGCGCTAGAATCGGGTTCATAGGCTGATCACCCCACTTAGGCCCATGAAGGCCATTGCCATGATGGCAGCGCAGATAAGCGCCAAGGGAATGCCTTTGAACGCTTTCGGCGCATTGCTCGATTCGAGTCTCACCCTGATGCAAGCGAACAGGAAGATCGTGATGAAGAACCCGACCGAGGTCCCAAAGGCATTGGAGAGCGATTCCAAGAAGCCAAGGCCCGCGTCGGTATTCTCGGTCACGACGCCTAGGACGGCGCAGTTGGTGGTGATGAGGGGCAAATAGATGCCGAGGTTCCGATACAAGGTGGGCGAATGCTTCTTGATGAATAGGCCCACCACCTGAACTAAGCTAGCGATGACAAGGATATAGGTGATCGTGTCGAGGAATGGGACGCCGGCAGGGACCAGGATGAAATGGTAGATCGGATAGCAGATGAGCGTCGCCAAAATGATGACGAAGCTCACGGCGATCCCCATGCTTGCGGCCGATTTCACCTTGTTTCCGACGCCTACGAAGGAACAGATGCCATAGAAGCGGACGAGGACGACGTTATTGATGAGGGCATAGGAGAGGATGCCTAAGACGAATGCCACGAGGTATTGCATGATCACTTCTCCTCCTTCTTGGGCGTTGAATTCGCGTTCACGGGTGCGCTCTTTTTCTCTTCAAGCGCCTTGAGCCTAGCATCCACTTTCGCTTTCTCCGCCTTGCCGTTTCGAATCGCGGCGATGATGGCAAGGGTGACCCCTAGCACTAAGAATGCGCCGGCGGGGTTAGTGAAGAACGACATCGAGAAATCCCACGCGGGCCCTTCGATCGGACTCGGGGATGGGCCGGTTAATAAGTAGATGCGGAACGGCTGCCCTCCATTGGCACTAGCGATGAAGGTGAATGTCTCGCCGAAAGTGATCATCCCGGTCCCTAACACCTCCCTAACGAGGGCGATGATCATGATGGCGATCGTGTAGCCGATGCCATTGCCGATGCCATCGAGGAAGGAATCGAACACTCCGTTTTTGATGGCGAACGCCTCGCTTCGGCCCAATACGATGCAATTGACGACTAGAAGCGAAAGGAACACGCCTAAGGTGCTATAGAGTTCTGGGAGGATGGCTTCAGTGAGCATTTTGACCAGGGTGACGAAGGTCGCGATGATCACGATTTCGCACGGGGTCTTCGCCTCTTCTGGAATCACCTTGCGAAGGGCTGAGACCAAGACGTTTGAGCAAACTAGGACCAAAGTGAACAAAATCCCCATTCCGAAAGCCGCCTCGATGGATTTCGTGACCGCAAGGGCTGGGCAAAGGCCGAGCAACGAGACGAAAAGCGGGTTCTCCTTCCAGATGCCGGAGACGAACGATTCGAAATGGGCGGAACGCTTCTTTTCCATCATCTTGCCTCCTTGTAGTGGGCCACGGCCTGCTCCACCATGCCTTTGATGAGCTTTGCGCCATAGGTGGCGCCGCAAGTGACGTTATCGAGGGCAGTTTGTCGCGACTCACCGTCTTCATAATACTGATACGGGGCGATGTAATTCTGATTCAATGTCTGCCCATAGGTCTCGGTATTATCGATGATCGACATCCGTCCAAGGCTATAATCGCCATAGACGCCGATGAGTAGGCTGACCGCGCCATAGCCGTTTTTGCCAGAGCAGCTATAGATGCGGGCATCCTCGTTTCCGATTTGCACTGGCCAATATTTCAGTAGGGACGTGTATGCGTTTTGCTTGATTTCCACCGCTTCTCCGACTGTGGCGGAAGGGAAGATCTCATTGAGGGCTTTCTTTTCCTTCTCTTTGCGGTTCGCCTCGATCTTCGGGGCGGTGAAAAGGTTGACCGCGCTAACGGTGATCGCGCTTACCCCGCCGATCGAGGCGAGGATCAAGGCGACCTTCAGGGCTTTCTTCGCGAATTCGTTCATGCTGCGACGACCTCCCCTCCGAATCCTAAGCCTAGCCCAACCGCTAGAAGAGCGATACCAAGGGCAACGCAAAGGATGATGACGTAGCGCCTATTCCACTTGGGCGAGGACCACTTGTAGTAGTCTAGGGCCGGGGCGAGCATATTGCAGATGAGAATCGAATACGCCATGCCTTCAGGCAGTGCGCCGAATAGACGAATGATGACAGTGATGATGGCCGCAGCCGAGCCATAGATAAACCTACTTGGCGAATTGATGGGGCTAGTGACGGGGTCGGTGAGCATGAACGTGACCCCGAACAGCATCCCGCCAGAAAGCAATTGGAACGCGAGGAAGCGGAAGAAATTGATATCGTGCCTCGTGCAGATGATGGCGCCTGCTAAGGCCATTAGGAGCACGAAGGTCGATAGATACGAGACGATGATCCGCCAATCCGCGGCCTTGCGGATCAATAGATACACCATGCCGACGAGGATCGCGATCTTGAACGCCTCGCCGATCGTTCCTCCGACTTGCCCAAACAATAGGCCCTCTAGCGGAACGTCGTTGATCCCCATCCACTTGCCAGTCAAACTATTGAGGCCAGGGACCTCGGCAATGGAATTCGTGAGGGGCGTGCCACCAGTTACGATGAAGAAGGGGCGGGATTGATAGATGTATTTCGAGCCGAAGCAGATCTTCGAGAACACCATGCCGACGGCGGCGGGGTTGAAGATGTTGCTCCCCGTCCCGCCGAAGACGAGCTTGCCGATGATCATCGCGAATAGGCTTCCTAGGATTAGCGCGGGATAGATCATGAAATAGGGATTGGTGCGGGCGGGCATGATGAGCGCGAAGATCGCGGCGGACACGCTTGGAGCCAAGATATTGTTGACCGTGAGTTTCGACCACCCGGCTGCAAGATGTTCCTTGAAGGTGTGCTTCTTGCCGTCATATTTGATGCGGTTGACGATCAAAACGTAGACGATTTCGGAAGCGACCATGGTCGCCCAGCTGATGGCGAGGTTCCTCGCGGCGTCCCATTGATACACGACAAGCGCGAAAACGATGGTCGGCGCAAGGGCGATCAAGACGTCAGCAAGCATGCGGGCGAGGGAATCCTTGCGGCGCAGGTGCGGTGATTTTTCGTTTACGATGGTAATCATAGCTTCGCGAGTATCTTCGCCCTCCGCACGAAATCGGTAACCCTGATCTTGCTCGTGCACACATAGGTGCATAATCCGCATTCGATGCAGCGGAGCGGGTTAAGTGCCTTGATGCGGTCCTTATCGTTTGCTTTGACCGCCAGCATGATCTGTTGCGGCTCTAGGCCAGTTGGGCAGCTTAGGACGCAAGAGCCGCAGCGGATGCAAGGCTCTTCCTTCACTTCTTCCGCGTTCAGCACGATGCAGCTAGTGACCGTTTTGGTGACGATGCAATCTGAAGACGGGATTGAGGCGCCCATCATGGGGCCGCCTAGAATCAATACCTTGGGCACCTCTTCTTTGACGAATCCGCCGCAGGCCTGCAACAAATATTCTAGTGGGGTGCCTACCCTTACCCGGAAATTCGAGGGATAGGCGATGCCGTCCCCAGTCACGGAAACGAGTCTTTCCACAACCGAGCGATTGTATTTGACCGCCTGGTAGATGCCAGAGACGGTCGAGACGTTGAAGTTCGCGATTCCAAATTCGCCAGGGAGGTGGCCTGAAGGGACTTCGATCCCGGTCGCGGATTTGATCATCGCGATCTCCCAGCCCTGCGGATAGAAATTGCCGACGGGGCAAAGCGAGATCCCTTCCGCCTCGGGACGCTTCAAGAAGGCGCCATATACTTGGCGGAGGTCGCTGTATTTCGATTTCACGCAGATGCGGGCATCCTTGCAGGAGAATGCCTGCTGGAGGATGCGGATGCCCCCGATGATGGATTCGGGGTCTTCTAGCATCAGGCGATGGTCCGCGGAGATATAGGGTTCGCATTCGATGCCGTTGATCAAAATCGTATGAATGGGTTGCTTACCCTGCATTTTGATGTAGGTTGGGAAGCTAGAGCCGCCTAGTCCAACCGATGCGCATTCCTTAAGGATCTCGATGATATCTTCCTTGCTAAGCTTAGCGATCTCTTCGTCGCTTCTTTCCTTGAGGCTAGGGTCCCATTCGTCGAGGTGGTCGTTTTGAATCTTCAGGAAGTCGACGAGCTTTCCTGAACGGTGGTAATGCTTTTCCTTGCCGAGATATATCCCCGAGCAAGTCGCGTGGATGGGCTGCTCGAAAAACGCGGCGCGGCGAAGGCCGATCTTCTGTCCCATCAGGACGCGATCGCCCTCCTTTACGTAGATCTCCGCCCCCTTGCACCTCGCGTTATCGGTCGCGAGATAAAGAAAATCGGGAACGGGGGCGTCGATTGTCGGTAGTTGTCCTAATAGTCCCTTGGTATCTTCAATATGCTTCGGCCGTGAAATCATCGTCGTCTATCGGGCGGATCGCCCTATCCTTATTATTATAACAAATCGGTAAATCGGTAAGAAGAGGCTGCCTAGATCAAAAAGAAATTGCCTCGATTCTGTCGAGACAATTCATAAAGATAAAGATTTACCGATAAGGAACGCTTAGAGCGATTTGCCGCATTCTTTGGCTTCCGCAAGCAGCTCCTCTTTCTTCGCTTCGCCCGCCTTGTCGAGCCCGCCGAAGAAGAAGGTGTTCACAAATTCGACGCCCTCGAAGCAATCGACCCAGCCTTGGATCGCTTTCCTTGCTCCATCGGGAGTGAATTCCTCGTCTTCCGCGGCGACGCAGAGAAGGTAAACTTCCTTGAAGCGGTTCTCGCGAACATAGAGGCAATTCATGCGGTCGATGAGGGTCTTTAGCTGCCCCGAGATGCTGTAATAGTAAACTGGGGTAACGAAGACGACGGCGTCGCTACTAGAGACGATGTCGGCGATTTGATTCGCATCATCGGAAATGACGCACTTCTTCATCTTTTGGCACGCCATGCAGCCGGCGCAAAAGGCGAGCTTCTTGTCCTTCAATGAGACGAATTCGACATCATGCCCCGCTTCGATTGCCCCTTGGGCGAATTGACTGGCTAAGATCTCTGAGTTGCTATTGCCTCTAAGGCTAGCGGATATGATTGCGATTTTCTTCATAGTGTTGACCTCGGGGGTATTGTAAGCCTAACGCGTGCGATTTTGCCACGCGTTTATTAAAATGTTGTTGATTCATAGAAGGAGCCTCCCATGAACGTCCATAGATTTTTCCCGATATTAGCGCTTACCTTATCGAGTTTGTCCGCTTGTTCTGCAGGCGAATCAAAGCTTCAAGAGATCCGTTTCGGCGTGAGCGAGGTGGTTCTAGAAGTAGGCGAAACCTATCTTCTTGAGCCTAGTTTCACTCCTAGCGACGCGAAGCTAGGCACCTTGCTGAGCTGGACTAGTTCTGCGCCAGATGTCGCTAGCGTGAGCAAAGATGGCCTAGTGACCGCCTTATCTAGAGGTAACGCCACGATAAGTGCCACAAGCATCGATTATCCCGATATCGTCGCTAGATGCGCGTTCACGATCTCCGATGCCGTTCTTCCTGTCGCCTCCGACTCCTCCAGTGAGCCAATGGAAGAGGAAGTCGAATTCAACGAAAAGACGATGGACGTGCATCGATATTCCGCGGAAGTGAGCGATTCCATCACTTGCTTTTACCGCACCGATAAGCTTGAGCTTCTCCCTTTTGTCAAGCTAAGCGACTACTACGCTTTGCTGCTTGACAAAGACATCGAGATCGAGCGTCTAGGCAATGGGGTCTATGATTTGACATCCGCGACCGGGACGAAGGCGACTCTCGATACGAAAGCCAACACATTGTCTTGCGACGACCTCATGAATTTCGTCAATACGACGATCTACCGCCAAGAGGGGGTAAGCAACACCTATTTCGATGGCGCGCCCTTCATCCGCATCAAGGAAACGATTGCCGATAAGCCCGCAGAACCCAAATTGATCGACTTTCAGAAATATGGAATCGACTTAGTAGGAATAGGCGAGGATGTCTACCTTCCTTTGGTGACCGCGTCGAACTTATTCTCGGGCCCCACGATGATCACCTGCTTCTACGACGAGAATAACCTCTACTTCGTCGACCCAAGCGATTTAAGCTACGACACAGACGCCGTCGTGGGGAGCAAGAGCTACATCGAATCCATCGGAGCCTATTTCCCAGGCGGAAAGCGAAGCGAGGAACAGGCCGAGTTCTCCTATGGTGAGCTTTGCTTCTATCTCGATACCTTCTATGGGCATCCGGGCCGCGAATCGCTTCATGATGCCTATCTCAGAGGAGGGAGCCTCGATGAAACCCTAAAAAATGGAGATGGCTATTCCAAGAAGACGAGGGAACTGCTTAAGTCGCAGGATAAGGCGGAATACTTTACGGGGCTAGAGCTCCTCGATGGGCTTCTTTCCGACGCCGGGCACACCGTAATCGACGCCGGGGCAGGCGCGGTCATGCAAGAAGACGATTCCTTGTCTTACGCGGTGGGAGGCGTCGAAGAGAAATGCGGGTATTCCTATTACGATAAGGCAGCGAGCGCCAATTACGACTACTATTACGCGCGGGGACTCGCGCGGGCAAGCCTAGCGGCAGGGATCGATAACCTCGGCGAAAAGGTTAGCGGAGACACCGTCCTCTACACCTTCGACTCCTTCATGATGAACATGGCCGATTGGGCCGCCTACCTTAAGGGCGAGTCCTCGATGCCAAAGGATGCGCTGGGCAACTTCAAACGGATCTTAGATAAATATAAGGATTCCAGAGAGATCAAGAACATCGTTCTCGACATCAGCCAAAACGGTGGCGGGTACGGGGATCTGGTCTTTAGCTTCATGGGCCTCATGTGCGGGGAAAGCTATCTCCATTATCGCGACATGATTAGCGGCAACGTCTGCACGACCACCTATGAATTCGACGCGAACTTCGACGGTAAGTTCGACGAAGCAGACAAGGAAGTCCATTACGACTATAACTTCGGCATCCTTTCTAGCGCGAGGAGCTTCTCGTGCGGCAATCTCCTCCCGCTTCAAGCGATGGATAACGGGATCATGCTTCTAGGCGACAAATCTGGCGGAGGCGCCTGCGCGGTTCTTGATTCCTGCAGCGCTGAGGGGCTATATATTCGCATCTCCTCTCCGGTCCACATGATCGGCAAAAACGGCGAAGAATATGATCGCGGCGTTCCATGCGACACGACCCTCGTCACCGCGACAAATGATGGCTACGACTTCTCGAACTTCTTTGACCTGAATGCCATCTCAAGCGCGATGAACGAATTCTACGCGACGAAATAATAATATGGATTATGAGGCATCCGGGCGTGCTCGGATGCCTTTTCATATTCCCTCAACTTGCCATGAAGACGGCGTTATAGGCTGAGTCGTAGATTGCCTCGCCAGAATCATAATCGAGTGAGCATTCCATCATCGGGTAGCCTTCGCGGCCATAGCGATCAACGAAGGAAGGGAAACGAAAGTAGGCTTCCGTCAAGGTCGAAGCCAAGTAGAAGGTTAGCGCGGGAACAGATGGGTTTTTCGGAACGTTGTAATACGCGAAAGATAGTTTAGCCGGACAATTCTTAAGATCTTGAAGCGAAATAGTCTGATAATCCGCGTTAGAGATCGCATCGATGACTTGGCCATTGTCCACCACATGATCTGGAAGCTTAGATGAGAAGTATTGGTGGACATAGCGTGCTTGACTCCACTTGAGCGTATGGATGAAATCCTCGATGGAGAGGTTTTCAATCGCTTTATTCCACGCCTCTTTGTGAGCATCTAAGGCATCTACGACCAATTTGTCCATAGCAGTGGCAATTCTTTCGACTTGGTTGACTTCAATAGAGAACCAGTGGTTGTAGCTATGTCCAAAGGCGTGACCTTCCGAGGCGTAGAGGTAGCAATATCCACTTCGATAAAAGGTGAGGTAGGAGGATTCCAGGCAGCTAACCTGATAAGTAAATTTATCGGAGGAAAAAGCCTCTTTGCTAGGTGTTGCATTATACGGAGCATAATCCGCGGTTAGGATTACGCTTTTCACCTCATCGAAGGCGTCATAGCAGATCTCGCCTTCTGCGCTTGTAATCCAGTTGGCACTTGAGGAGTTATGGCTCAATAAGGCGGATGGAGTTCCGTAATCTGCGACGAACTTCCTATCATCCGCGGTAGGATCGAAATTCGCATAGACCGCTAAGCCTCCGGTCACGCTGAGCGAAGATAATAGCGAAAGGACGATGAGGGCAATACTAAGTCCCCTGCGCTCGCCTTTGTTTCGCACGGCGAGAATCACGAAGAAAACGACTGAGACGAAAAACAAAAGCGCGGAAGGAATGGCCAGTCCAAAGGCAAGCGAATCGGTATGAGAAACCATCGGGAAGATAGAGGCGATGGCAAATCCGATTGCTAAAATCCAGCACACTAGTGAAACGATGATCAGCGGGCGGTTATTGCGCTTATCGCTAGACGTTTCTTTATTCATTGTCGTACTCCAAAATGTCGCCAGGTTGGCAGTTTAATACTTGGCAGATCCGTTCGAGGGTCTCAAAACGGATGCCTTTGACCTTTCCGTTTTTAAGAAGAGACATGTTGGCGTTGGTGATGCCGACTTTTTCCGCAAGTTCGATAAGCGTCACGCCGCGGTCACGCATGACGAGGTCCAGTTTGACTTTGATCATACGATGGCCTCGCTGTCTTGCCTGTATCGCTCGCCATCCATCAAAGCTTTGGCGAATGTCAATATCGCGACCGAAATCGCGATTCCAATAAGCCCGATGATGACGCAGGCAAACTCAAATCCCAAAGTGCTGACGATTGCCTCGTAGGCGTTTTCGGCATGAAAGGCATCGTAAATAGTTGCTCGGGCAATGAGAGACGCGAAGAAAAACAAAGTGAACATGATCGAACCGCAAAGAAGCACAATGCCTGCGCGTTTAGCGGGACGTGCGATTGATTCAATAAGAAGTGTGTCCCCTTTCATGCTTAACGCAGTCCGACCAGCAGCAAACAATAGGTAATAGACCGCCAAGGAACACACTAGATACGCAATCATCTCAACGAGGCCTAGCGGGGTAGGCGAAGACGAAAAATGTAAATCATAGAAATAGGGAACCGGCGCGATAAACGCGGCGGATATTATGCTCGCGAAGGCGAACAAGGCAACTAGGATAAGGGTGATGATTTTGATTCTGCGAATGGTCATAGAGAACCTCCGATGGCAATTATATATTCTGTTTATCGTATTACAATAAAATTTTATCGTTCTACAATAAACATTTTTGCAAAAGAAATGCCCCGTCGAATGGCGAGGCGATTTGGTTAGTCAGTCGTTGGTTTTGATTAGAAACGATACGTTTGAATGAAGGCCGCGACGGTCCAGCGATTGCTGGCGAAGTTGCCCTGGGTCTCTTTTTCAGAACGGTTGTCACGGGATTCTTTTCCGAATAGACCTTTACGAACTTTATTTTCCTTTTTCATGTCCTCTACCTCCTTGGCTTGGACGGCATCATCATAGTCTTATCGCAAGGGGTTGCAATGGGGTAAATGAGGTTGGAAAACGCTTTCACACTCGGAATTTTTCGTCTCGTTCAAAAATGTAAAATTCCTTGTTACATTGCCTTACGTGTTTGTGCATATGCACACATAATTCATATCGTCAGAGTGAGCGGCCTTTGCACGCGTATGTGTTCGTGAATCGAATAACCAAATCCTTCCTTAAATAAGGCGAGACCGCCGTCAACAACATCAAACTTTTGAACAAAAAAGGACATATAGAAAATTCATCATTGGAATTATTATGCTTGGTTTTTCTTTTTTCCGTATTATTTACTTTTAAAAATTGATTTATTTTGACTAAATAGCGATTAATGCAAGTTTATTTCCGTGTACGCTAACCCTTGCTCAAAATCGAACTAGGAATATACTTTAATTAAGCAGAGGTGCATATATGGGTTCTGATTTAAACGCAAACCCCGGAGAAGGGTTTGGTTCCATCGTATTTGACGATAGACCTGAATTAGAGATATTGGTTTTGGGCAAGGAGTTCAGGCTCCCGCTTACCAAATTCTGCCTCAATTCTTTTGGCGGAACCCATCTTCGCGGCATGGAATTCCGACCCGGACCAATTGATAACTGGGCGCTTGAGGCCGACGTGTTCCGTGGGGTTGCCAATGTAGAGTTCTTCACCCACGATCATTCCGGCAAGCACGCCACAATCATCAAAGTCGATAACCTCAAAGACGGCGACGATGTAATCGAAGACGTTGAAATTGAACTTGATGGTAATAGATACCCATTCCACGTCGAGATGCATTTCCGAGTTCTTCAATAAATTCATACCGACCAAGTCAGCTGACTTGGTCATTTTTTTATACCCATTTCCGTCTTTCGCATGCGCCTAAGGCGTTTTAAAACGCCTCGGAATATGGAATAATTGCCACTATGGGCGCGCGTAGAAACCAAAACAAGCCATTCATTACCAAAATACTATGGCCTATGGCCGTTCATCGGTACCGCCATATGCAAGTGATATACGACGTCGACCCAGGCGAAGAGCCAGCTGTCTTTATCTCAAATCACGCAAAGATCGATGGCCCTGCTGGAATTACGACAAGATTTAATCGCCCTCATTATTGTTGGACTATCGGGGCGTCATTAGAAAAAGTCTCGGCGCGAAGCTACATGTTTCACGATGTGTTTTTAGGAAACTCTCGGGCGATCAAATGGCCATTTCGCGCCTTATCGAGGGTTTTGGCTCCTCACATGGCGGCGATGCTCTCCCATGAAAATGTAATTGCGGTTTACCATGACTCTAGGAGTTTCAGCGCATTCCGCGAGAGCGTTGAGAAGTTGCAAGCAGGCAATGATATCGTCATCTTCGGCGAATCTCCTAAGCCGTATTCCGATTACATAAATGAACTTCAGGACGGTTTCTTGCTTCTCGGCCCTCAGTATTATAAAAAGACTGGCAAATGCATCCGATTCTTCCCGGTGTATGTGTGCCGCAAGAACAACGAGATCCACGTGGGCAAACCCATATCGTATGACCCAGGCCTATCGCTATCGGCGCAACGGGAAACGATACGCACTCACCTCGAATCGGAGATCACGAGAGTTGCCCAATCCATGAAGCCGCACAAGCCGATTCACTTCATGGATAAACGATGGTACAAAGCGTACGGACAATATGAGAACGACTTCTCTGGGTATTGGCGTATGATTGACGAAGAAGCAAAGAAAAGATTTGGGAGCAAAAAGAGGTCCGAACATGAGTAAAACAATCATTCAAGCGAAAGGCCTCGTCAAGGCCTATGGCGAAGGAGGCGGAAAGACCTACGCCCTCAATGGCGTTGATATGGAAGTCAAAGAAAACGAGTTCCTAGTCATTTTGGGCGGATCGGGATCCGGCAAATCCACTTTGCTTAATATGCTCGGCGGAATGGACCGGGTTGATGAAGGCCAAATCTATTTCCATGGCAAAGACATCGCCAAGGCCACTAGGCGCGAACTCACCGTGTACCGCCGCGATTCGATCGGATTCGTATATCAGTTTTTCAATTTGCTGAACGATTTGACTGTGCTTCAAAACGTAATGATCGCCCCCGGATCCAATAAACACAAACAACGCGCTTTGGACATATTGGAACGGATGGGTCTTTCCGACAAGATAGACAAATTCCCCGGCCAGCTTAGCGGCGGGCAGCAACAGCGAGTCGCCGTCGCGCGTGCTCTTAATAAGGAATGCGAGCTTTTGCTTTGCGATGAGCCAACCGGGGCGTTAGATGCAAGTAGCGGCAAAGCCATGCTCGAATTGCTTGAAGAACTTCATAACGAAGGCAAAACCATAGTTCTAGTTACCCATACGCGGGAGATCGCCGCGATGGCGACCCGCGTCATTCATATGAAAGATGGCAAGATTATTGATGAGTACACGAACGAAAAACCCTGCAAAGCTTCGACGATTAATTGGTAAATTATGATCCGCTCCTATCTATTCCCCATGCTAAAACGTTTCAAAGGACCGTTTTTCAGCATGGCCTTCATCACGATGCTCGCCATCTCCATCATGGTTGGGCTGCTAGGCTCATTGACGCAGCTTGAAACTTCATACGATGCTTTCAAAAACGACTCCGGCTCGCCTAGCGTCAGCTTCTACATGGATTTGACGAAAGACGAAGATGTCACGGGAATCGAACTTGTCGATGGCGTTGGTGAGATTGAGAAAAGGATGCGATTCGATTCTTATCTCCGCCGCGAGGACGGCAGGCCTCTCATCGCTCGCATCTTTTCATTTGAAGATGAACGCAAGGGAATCATCAAACCTTATTTTGAAGAGAAAGCCCCAATCCAAGATGACATGATGAACGTTGCCGTCTCGGAAGCGCTAGCGAAAAGCAATGGCATCTCCGTCGGTCAAGACATCGACTTAGGGTTTGGCGATACCTTCACCAAATTTCACGTCTACGCGATTTACGCTCACCCCACCGCTATCTACATCAGGCCATCGCCTTTCATCGCCGCCGACAATCGCGACTTCGGGCATATCATGATTCCTAGAAGCGAGCTCAAAAAAGCCGAAGAATATGTGATCAGGCCCTTTATCGAAGCCCATCCTGACTTCGTTCCGCCGGAAGGCACTTGGGACAATGAAGCCCTATTCGAGGCGCTAGCCGATATAACGGGCAATCCAGAAAGAATTGACCATTACTTCACCGAGGTCCTAGTCGAAGCGAAGGCGGGGTATAGTGAGGAACAGGTTGCGAACTCAATCAACGAATTCCTCGAAGGCAAAACGAAGGTCCTTGAGACAATTAAGGAGAGCGAATCGATTTACGATGTTTTCATTAGGCGAGTAGATGCGCATTTCCATACGGCTGGACTATTCTTGCCTTTGTTCTTCTTCGCCGTATCGCTTGCCATCATGGCTTTGTTCACGATTCAGATCGTCAAGATCATGACGCGAGATATCGGAACGATGCTTTCGGTTGGGGTATCTCATATGGCGGTGATAGGACTACTCTCGTGTTGCACTTTGACGGTGATTGGCATCGCTTCGGCCGTTGGAATCGGATTTGGCTCCATCATCATGTTCGGTCTAGTGAACATCTTTAAGTCCGCTTACTTCATGCCGACGATTACGTTTGGGCTAGATGGGCTAGCGACTTTCCTTGCGGTGCTTATCGCCGCGGTCGTATCGCAGATCGCCGTTCTAATTGCCTCGCATAACGTCTTCCGCATCACGCCGAAAGACGCGATGATCTCCAATGAGTCGAAGCGTAAAAAGCTTCCAAGATTCCTAGAAAAAGGGATGGATAAAATGCCTACTCCTTTGCGGATGGCAAGCAATTCAATCGCGCAGAATCCCCGCAGATTCCTTGTATCTCTATTCGCAATCGTCGCTTCAACCATGATGATTATCATCGCTGGACTATTCAACGTATCCGTGAATTCGACGATCGAACAGACGATTCATACTCGTCTTCGTTACGACGCGCAGGTATATTGCACTTCCGCTGAAAGCGATTCCACTTTCCTAGAAGGATTATCTTCCGAATCCTATATCAGCAAGGCGGAGCAAGGGTATTTCACTTGGTCAGAGGCTAGCTTCGGCGGCAAGAAGACGTTCGTCGAGCTTGTGGGGGTCGATGTGGAGAATCAATCTCTCCAATATATTCCTTCTCTTGGTGCAAGCGAGAGGCTTCAAGTACAAGAAGAGGGGCTAATCCTTCCTGAGTACGTCGCGAATTATCTTGGCTGCGCGGTTGGGGATGAACTGACTTTTGGCGAAGCGAAGATAAAGGTGACGGCCATCTCCACCCAATACATGCACTACGTCGGCTATCTTTCGATGAAGAACGTCGAAAAGATCTCGTCCTTATATGTTTCGACTTATTTCGTGAATACGAGCGACGAGAAGGCTCTCATGACCTATGTCTCGATGAAAAAGCTCGGCTCATTCGTCGTCAATTCCTCTTCGTATCGGGCTGATCTCCATGAACGGCATGACCCAATCAACGCGGTCGCTTGGACGGTGATTGCCTTCTCTCTCGCAATGGCCCTTGCCACGCTTACGATCACCGCTCAAGACCAGCTTATCGAGCAGAAGAAATCCTTGTCGATTCTACGTGCTGAGGGATACCAAGTAGCGGACATTTCGCGCATCTGGCTTATCCAAAGGGCGGTGGAATCCATTCTTTCCGCCGCAATCGCTTCTCCTATTGCGTTTGCCGTCTTAAGATTGCTCATGCGCCAGGCTTCTGGAGTTGACGCCTCTTACCCTTCGATTGCGGATTACCGCTGGTTCTTGATCGCGATCGCCTTTGTGTTCGCGGTGATTCTAGTCGCGCATCTCATCTCGATGAGATCGATCGGCAAATGGAATATCGCTGACAACACGAGAAGTCGCGAGTAAAATCTTTTGGGTTTTAAGAAGTGAGGATCTGAATACAATCATGGCAAAGAAGCAGAAAAAACGTTGGGGGGACAGGCGAGACGGAGCTTTGATTCGCAAAATCGACTCCATGCACTTCATCACGCCGCTCATCCATCCGAATCGTTGCGATAACGAGGTATTCAATACCGAGCGGATTGAGATGGAGCCCATCATGGCCTACATCAATCGGAAGAACGCCGGACACCCAGAAACGATGATCACATACTTCCACGTTTTCATTGCGGCGTTCCTTAAAACAATCGTCCTCCGGCCTCAGCTCAATCGTTTCATTGTTAACCATCGCGTATATCAGAGGAACTACATTTCCGCGTCCTTCACCGTGAAAAAGGAATTCCGCGACGACGGCGATGAAAGCTTGGCTATTGTTTTTGCAGATGAGACAACCACTATGGACAATATCCATGCTCAGATCCAGGAGCAGATCCGCATCGCCCGCTCCAAAGAAGGCGATCCGTCAACACAGGGAATGGACAAGATCATGAAGCTTCCGCGTTTCATTTCGACCGCCATGGCTGCGATCTGCCGTTATTTGGACCGCCATGGCAAGGTGCCGAAATCTCTTATCGAGAGCGATCCTTTCTATAGCAGCATCGTCCTTTCAAATATTGGACCTATGGGTCTTGAATCCGGGTACCACCACCTCACCAATTGGGGAACGTGCTCTATCTTTAGCTTAATCGGCAGGAAAAAGAAAACGGCATCCATCCAAAGGGACGGAACCGCAAAAATCTCCGAGACCGTCGACATGGGGTTCACCCTCGACGAGCGAATCGCCGATGGCTATTACTACGCGAAGAGCATGCGCCTATTCAAGCGCATCCTTGCCCATCCAGAGATTTTGGACGAGCCTTTTTCCACCCCTGTCCCAGGCACAATTTTCAAAAACTAGGCGGGACGTGTATCTGTTTTTCGATTGTTCAGTAGGTTTCACTGCATCTGAGTGAAACCAAGTTCGATTTCGACGAAATTGCGTTTATCGCCTTCCTCATAGCGATGCGAGATCGAAGAAGCCGCTTTCTTAAGGACATCGTAGAGAACTCGTTTTCGCTAGCGGCGGGACTGAATTCTTTGCCTCAGCAAGATACGCACCCCATGTATTGATTTAGGCGGAACAAATCGAATCGAACAACCTCTGCGCCAGCCTCGATAAGGCCTTTCTCGGCCTCGCGGAGTAACATGTCCGTATTCCAGCCGATTCGCGGGCCAGCATTCACGACGACGGCCTTCTTTGCCATATCGTTTTCTCCTCATGGTTCCTTGGCTATTTAAGATGCTTGATGACCCGGGCCGGATTACCTCCAACCACGACATTAGCTGGAACGTCTTTCGTAACAACGGCTCCCGCCCCCACTACTGCGTTCTCGCCAATCGTCACTCCTGGACAAATGATTGTTCCGATGCAAATCCAGGCGTTTTTCTTAATCGTGACCTTCTTGAAATAGAACTGGTGATGCCGATCTTCGTAATCGTGGTTCACGGTTGCGATCTTAACATCGGGCCCAATTAGGACATCGTCTTCTATTTCAATGATCCCAGCCGATAAGAATGTCGCGCCTTTATTGATTGTGATGTTTTTGCCAAGTTTCACCCTGCAACCGTTATCGCAATAGAACGGCGAAACGATGGAAACCGACTCATCGATATCCTCTTGAAATAGCTCGCATAGGAGTTGGCGGTAGTCTTCATCGGTCGGCTTCTTGGCAGAAATCTTAAGGCTGAGTTCGTGAGAGCGAATCATTTCAGGCAAGGCATAGTCAAACGACGGCTCATCGTTACGAGCCATTCCGCAGTGATCTACTTTCTCAAAGAAAGGGTTATCCATACTGGTTATAGTCTCTTCCATCTACTCAAACTCGAGGTGAATTTGACGATTGTGCACCTCGGATTATATTGACAATTTTTTAAAAAATTTTTTGTCGTTCATTATCGACCTGTTTTATTGCGAATTAGGAGGCGGATCTATTTCATATATCTCCGCTTCAGCGCGATTTTGGCAGTCTCCAAATCGATGTCCCCACGCTTATATAGAACGAAAAGCCTCTGGGCGTATTCGCTTGGCGGAACATCTTTCCCGTCGGTCAAAGGAATCTCTTCTTTGAAGGTATCGATGTAGGCCAAGGCATCCTCAATGGATTTGTTATAGCCCTTAACTCCGATGAGGTAATTGGCGTCGATATGGTACTCGCTTGCAAGCAAAGCAATCTTCTCGACCGCCATCTCGTTATCGCCATTTTCGATGTGCGCGATCATCGATTTGTCGGAATATCCTAATGACAACGCGAGCTCTTGCTGGGTAAGCCCCAACTTATTTCTCACCGATTTGATCCTTCTGCCGAAGCTCTTGCTCATAACGCGTCTCCTTCTTTTAGAATTAAAGCCGCATCTATTGTAATACTTCGATGAGGGCTTCTCAACCAAATGAAGCGAATAATTTTCGTGTCTACATCGGAAGTTTGTAGAGGGGAGCGCGGGAGGTAAGAGCAGGTTGCGCACCGCTGGAATGAATCGAATCGGAGCCACCTTGATTGCAGGAAAGCGATGTTAGCGAAGGTAAAAGGGGATTTCACGTGGGAATTATAGAAATGAGGAGCTTTACATCCTCAATAAGGTCTTTGGCCTTTTCCTATTCTGGTATTCGCCGACCTCGTAGGAAATTCCTTCTTCGTCAAGTAGCTTTAGGAATTCCTTGATGTATTTGCCATCCTGGCGAACCGTTTGGAAGCTGATGCAGAAATCCTTCTCGGTTGCATTCACTTCAAGCATGATGTTGCCTGGAGTGATGGTGAATACCCCTTTGAGGAAGGGGGCGAGGTCACCCCAATCGATTTTGCCGACGTAGCTCACGCAGAAAGTGGATTTCGCCCCCGCCCTGACTAGGGGACTATTCTTCAAGGCGTAATCGGATTTGGCTTCAATCCCTTCTAGCGCGTCGATCTTTTTGCGGAAAGCTTCGACTTCCCTATACCAGCGGAAGCTATATTCCGGCTGCATCTGGAGATACATCTGGGTTCTTGTAACGGTCGAGATCTTGTCGATCGGCCAATCCTTCATCTTTGTCCGATAATAGACGGGGAAGGTCCTAACCAAATCCGAATGTGTGTCGGGGCAGCCGACCTCGGCGCGATAATTGCAGGCGATTCTTGATTCGAATCCTTTTTGCCCAGGGAATACCCTGGTGCACATCTTGAATATCAAGGCGGAAAGAATCGAGTTGGGGCTACCGTCATTTCCTTTGGCGAAGGCCATGAGGTCACTCTTGGGGATGAATAGAGGGTAATATCCGTCTATCGCGTTTGGATTCTGCATGAATTCGATATAGTCCGAAATCGGGGAAAATGGCTCGAACGGGGCTTCATCGCTGCCTAAAGGCTCGTCTAGCGGAAGGGAACTGACGTCAGGCAACGCTGACTCGGCTGGGTCAAGCGGGGTATCGGGAGTCATGATACCCTTCGGATCCAAATCGTAGCCAAGGTCCTTAAGGTATTGCCATAAAGTTGCTTTGACCCACCACATCGCTCCGCACGCGCCGCAGAAGTTGTGGCAGAAGTTGAAATACACGACATTGTCTTCGTAGCTCACGAGGAAGAAGAGGCCGTTTGACTCTTCCGTGCCTAGAATTATCGGATGATCGTCTTTGGTTACGACGATTTGCGCATCATTATCTAGAAGCAATATGCCGCCTTTTTCGTCATAAGCGACTTTCTTGCGGTAATAGGGGAAACGCGCGAAGGCCTTGGGGGCCGCAGATTTAAGGACCTCAGGTTCAATTTCTTGGTTCAATATGACTTTGATCCTGATGGAAAAGTAGTCACGTTTATACACTTCATAGAGCAAATAACTGTCGAAATCGTACATACGTCCCTCTCCTTTTGGCTGATCTAACGCCTGAGCGTCAGCGGAAATTATACCATAACGCCTAAGAAAACCTTCCGCGCAAAAATAGGCGCGGGCGCGACTGGCAATTCCGTCCTGGGCTAAAGATGGGCGTCAATCCAAGATATCCCCGTCCACGCAATGGACGGCGATGAGCTTTCCCATTTCGGGGAACGTGGAATGCACGTAATACGACGAATAGCGTTCCGCGTTGTGGTAGTAATAGCCATACCAATCCTCGGTTGTCACGGAACGGGAATCGTCTTTGATGATCTTTTCCCACTCCTCCTTGGTGCCGTCATAAATCACCTCCACGAGGCGGACGAAATGCTTTGCCTCGCTTAGGGCCTGCGGGATGATCTTCTTGACGCTACGAGGAAGGAATAGCCTTACGCTATAAGGGCCGGAGTAAATCGTCTCATCAATGGATTGCCTTCCTTTGGCGACGCGCACATCCTCGAACACGTATTTCCGGAAGCGGCAAAGCGGGTCCAGATAAGGGCTATCGCGCTCAGCCAGATCGTTATTGGTCGATATCTTTAGGTAACTATTGCCCATGTCGTTCATGGTGGTGAGGACGGAGAAGACTTCCTCCTTCTCGTCCCGCAATGCCAGGCGAACGTATGGGAAAGGGTACTTCAAAGGCTCGGTCACGGGGCCGTTAAAGGTGTTGCTGACGAGATGCGTATGTTGTCCAAAGACCATTTCGATCGTGCCGTATTCGGTCTTTTTGACGTAACGTTTCACCCCCGTGACGAGGAAATGCCGATAGGTATCGAGGTGGATGTCTTCTATGGATTCGACGGAAAAACCCTGCAAATCCTCAGGATTAACGAGTTTTCCTTTCTCAAAATAACCGATCAGAGAAACCTTGTGACGGCTGTCCCCGATGAAGCCAGGGCCTTCCAAAAGGCCGTCGTGGAAAAGGCCAAATTCGCTTTGGATGATCACTTTGCCATCGTTAGAATGCGACTCTTCCTTTAGACCCACGCCTTCCAGCGCGCCGTCTTTGAAATGCCCTGCCTCAAAGGAATAGTCATCGGGCCTTCCGCGCTTGATACCGTCGCGGATCAATTTGATTTCGAATGGTTCGTTCATCGTTTCCCTTCCTCTGTTATGTGTCTTGCTTTCTCCTAAGCGCTTCGTATTGTTCGGGCCAAAGGCGCATTTTCATGGCCTGAGCCTCCGCCTTTCATTATACGGGGTGCACGCGCATAGTCGAAAGCGTTTGGTAAAGAACCAAAAAACGTTCCCGACAATAGGCGTGCCATTTTCTCAAGATTATCGCGGATGAAGCCGTTGTTTCTCAAAAAGGAAATGTTGTTTTGAACGGACGCTTTCCCAAGACCCATCAAAATCATGAGCTGTGGTTGCGTTAGGTTCGGGTTGTCTCGCAGCAACTCTAGCATTATCCTTTGGGTTGCGTTGAGGTTACCCCCCACTTTACCCCCCACTTTGCTTTGCGAAGCGGGGCTATTTGATCCGTCCAATAACAAAACGGGCCATGAAAATGGGAAAAACTTAGTTCGTGGACCGAGAATAAGATAAAACGAAACAATACTCTTCCATCTATCCGTTTTTCCTCCATCATCTGGTTTCCACGAAGAAGCTCATGGGGATTCGGGAGGTCAGAAGAAGGTAACGCTGTCCTTTAAACGCGTTTAAACGCGCATGAGGGAGAGGGTCTGAAAAAGTCTGCAATTAAGCCGACGGGCGCCGGCCGAAGCGGGCCCTAAGGAAAGGAAGGGCTTTATGGCCTTTTTCCCAATAGATTTTTGAGCCACGAAAAACAGGTTTGCAATAGGCTTTGATGTTAGATTAAAAGTGACCAAAAACAAAAAGAGAGCTACTAGAGCATCTCATTTCGTTATGATGGCGACCCCAGGAGCTGGAGGATTCTCCCTTTTACGGTACTGGCAAGGCCAATTCTGCTTTGATCCTTCACAAGCCGCCTACGCAAATTGTACTTAACGAAATTCCCTTTGCAAGAGGCGTCGAAACCAGCTTTGACATAATTCGATACCCTAATCAAGCGGTAGCTCTTGAAACCGACCCGTTAGTCTTTTACAATTTGGGTGGATGGATCGTGATAGCGTCCTCCATGGGTCGCCGATGGCGGTAAGCGCAGCTGAGCAAGGGCTGGAAGGCTGCGCCGAGCAATCCTCTGGCTTGGGTTCATCCTCATTCATTATCCCGGAATCCGGGATTTTTTTCATTATGACCTCGCTTTGTATCTTTCCCTGAACTCCTCGTCCGAGACGAACCTAGAGGCAATCAAATCTATCGCCGCTTGAGAATAATAGTAGAGCGCGGCCTGGTAATGCGTATCCTTGTAGCAATACGTTTGATTGTCGGCCAAGGCAAGGTCCTTTTTGATTCTGCCGAATGAGTATTTGTTGAACATCTCGGGCGGAAGACCGTTTGCGGAGATAAGCTCTTTGATTTTCTTTACGGCGGTCGTTTGCGTATAAGGGTGCGTCGTCTTGGTGTCCTTGGGAACTTCGACCTTAATCAGGCCATGCTCCCCTTCCTTGCCGATATGGGCGGTGAAATCCGCGTCCGCTTCTTTCTTCGTGATGAAGAGCTTCCCTTTGAGCAAGGGTTCGAACGATGCGCCGTCGGCTTGGAAGAAATCGGAAAGTTCGGGCTCAATCAACACCGGCTCGCGCTCTTCCGCCGTCCCAACGGCCAAGCTTATGAAAGGGGTCATGTCAAGAGAACTCCGATCAGGGAAGTGTCTCTTGAGAAACTGGAAGAAATTCGAGACGCACGTTTAAAAGCCAGGGGCGTATTTTTTGTCATCGGAAGAAGCGACGAGGTGGGTCGCCCTGTTCCTCATTCTCACAATGAGGACAAGGTTCGACTTGACAGCGTTGTCTGTTGAGGTGAAGACGTCGTCGATGCACTGGGATAGGCCCTTGGTTCTCGGGGCACCGTCCTTTGACGGAAGCTCGATGCTGGCCGCCCCCCCTCTCTCTAATCAAAAACGCCTTGAGAAGGAGCTCCCATGCATTGCAGATGAAAAAGCAAAAGCCCTCCGTCCTGTAATGAATCGTCGGCTTATTCATGATTTCCACCGCCAAGTAAGCGGACTCTTTCGATTTCTCCACCAGCGCGGAGACCAATTTGTCTGTCTTCCCTTTTTCCATGCCGATAATAATATGACAGCCGAAAGTCCTTTTCCATACGTCTTCGCCAG
This sequence comes from uncultured Erysipelotrichaceae bacterium, assembly GCA_902773005.1. Lineage (GTDB taxonomy): Bacteria > Bacillota_I > Bacilli_A > RFN20 > CAG-826 > Alloenteromonas. The sequence goes on along the minus strand of CACYCS010000032.1, from coordinate 6,903 downwards.
CCCGCAATAAAGAAGGGAAGGAAAACCGTCGTCTGCGAGGTGAGTTCCTCCATCGTGGGCGAGAACACCTTCCTACTGGCCAAAGCTCGCCTTGAGAAAATAGGAGCGGCCCCAGGAAGCGGGCCGACGGGAAGGGAACCGTCTCCGAGAGCGACCTCATGAAGGCCAAGATTGACAAGTTCTAGAAGGAGATGGACTCGATGCTCGACTCCGTCATCAAGAACCCGGGCCTCGGCAAGATTCTCACGAAGAAGATCCTCGCCGCCGAAGAAGAGATCGTCAAATCATCCATCTTCGACTGCATGATCAACCGCATCGAGGTCGAGAACGGGGGCAAGGTGGGGGTGTTATTTAACGTAATACGAACCAGCGTCCTTGAGCAAATAGAAAAAACGACCGACGATTCCTCGATTTCTCCAATCTTAGGAAGCCTCGGTTCGTTTAAGTTAACTGTGATGGCCCATTTTGTTTGAAGGAATCGATACCTGACTACGAGATGCGGTCCATTCAATAGCGGCGGTATCCTGTTTCGCAAAACCATATGACGGTCGAAACCCGATGTTTGCGGATTCTAATGGATAATCCCACTGGGTCTTTCCATTAGAAATTTAAAAGCCCGATTCCAAAATGCAGAACCGGGCAGGAGGGCCAAAGAGGTTAACGATCAGTTCGCAGAGGTATCGCCGACAGGAAATTGGACACTGAGGGTCGCATCAACGCCTGCGAAGGTTTTGCTCCAGCCGCCTTTGGTGTCGGTGATGCAGAAATAGACGCGGTCGCCGTAGAAGGTTTCGGCGAACCTGCCAAAGATCCTATTGGAGTAAGCGAGCCATTTATCCGGGGTTTGCTTTCCGCCTCCGCTGGCGACGGAAGAGCTCCCGTCGATGATGTGATAGATGTAGATATCCTTCCCAAAATCGCCCGCGAAGCTAAATTCCATCCCTTGCTTCATCGTGATCTTCTTGGACTCGGTCACGGCTGCCCCGCCAACTGAGAAGCTCACGCCTTGCGGGATCGAAGAAAGGTTGATGTCGAAATAGAGTTCGCCATCGGCAAGGCTCGTGAGGGCCCTTTGGAGGATGGTGGGCGTGGATTCCGCCTCTTTGGAGGAGGCGACGGTGGGTTCGGAGGAGGCGATGGTGGGTTCGGAGGCATTCCCCGCTCCGCAGGAGGCGAGGAGGGTTAAGGCTGCTAAGGCCGGTAAGATGGTTTTCTTCATTTTTGTGCTCCCATTATTGATAGCGCTCGTATTGTAGACTATTCGCGTGCGCATGTAAAGAAACGGTGCCAAAAACCGGTGCCAAAAACGGTCCAATAAGGCATGAACGTTCCCTCGTCCTAAGCTTCCTGATCAGAGATGCATCGCCCATTTTCCCTCCCCATAATATATAACGATTGCTCAAGGCGGATTTATTGAAATCATTTTTCAATAAATGTCATTTTTGTCATTTTTTGAATTCAATAAATGTCATTTTTGTCTTTTTTTGAAAATTTGAACGAAAATAAAGACGGAAAAAGCCAATGGCTGAGCACCAAGAATCCGTGAGTTCACCCCTTTCCTAGATAATAGAGGATTGTCTTCTCTCATTGACGATCGCTTATCGGCTGGGCACCACTCTTCATCAAGCAATGCGTTCTTAGGCAAAAACGCTTCTTCGCCATGGATTTACGTATGGGCTTCAAGGCGGCTGGACAGCACATGGCAACGGTATATGCAAAATTCGGATAAATGGGGCGCCTAATCCGATGGGGGGCGTGTATTCATTTTTGATTATCAGGAAGCCTCTTCCAAATCTAAATTCGATTTAGCGATAAGTGGTTAAAAATTTGACTTATCGCTAGAATGAATTGAACCTCTTTTCTCATGACGGCAGATAATGGTGCAAAAAAGCCACTCCCAAATTAATGAGAATGGCAATGCCTAGGCGCTGGAATCACTTATTCTTTATGATATCTATCATGGAAACTGCAATTGAATAATGCGTAGGATCGGCATAAGAGAAAGCAAATCTGACCTTTATCGTATATGTGCACGTTTCCTTTACTATAATGTTGCCGTTTTCACCTCGTTCAAACGCTTCTGCATTGAACATAAATGATTCTGAGCCAGCAAATATATCAAACCCGTATCCTCCATTGTCCCACGAATGATTGGTTACTATTTTGAACGCTTGATTCGCTTCTATTAAAACATTGGTAGTAAAGCATAAATCATTGTTTTCGATAGACAATGCCGTCATGTCATAGGTAGTGTCGAGTACGTTCCAACCATTGAAATCGCCAACTAAGGACACTGAAACTTCGCCTTTCTCAACGGCAATCGATTTGCCCATATCGCGGATTCTGTATATCGTTCCGCCCACGTATTTGATTGCCGCAAGGCTGCCTAAGTATTCATAAGTCGCAAATCCGTAATCGATATTTGAGAACAAAGACACATAGCTATTTATCAATGTAGTGTTATCTGTCTCGATTCGAATCAAATTATCCTGGACGCTATATTCGTATTCGCCTGGAAGCTCTTCTTCGAAACTAGGAATAATAACGTTGCTATTGCCGATCAGTTCATTCAATACGTCTGTTATTGTGTCCTGCTTTTTTGCGCTTTGTTTGAATTCAAACCGAATGGCAGAGGAATACTCTTTTTCGCTTGGATTAGCTACTGTCAAAACCAAAACGTAATCATCGCTTACGCGCTTTGTATAGGTGCTGTTAGAAGCGTTTTCAACAAAGCCTAACCCCTTGAGTTTGTTTTGATAATCCGTAACAGCGCTCGCCAATCCAACTTTCGAATATAAGCCTATAGCCCCACTAGAGCCGCCATATATCTGAGGGCTAAATCTTATTGATCCAGTAAAATCTTGATCGAATTCAGGAATCGCATCTTTTATAGGGGCATAAGCGTCGATATATTCATCTACCAAATCCCAATCGCTCAAAAGCTCTTCGTAACAATCGCCATTATATAAATCCATGCGGAAATTGGATTGCAGCGTTACGTTAGGGTTCTCTTTTAAGGATATGTCAAATTCCAAAGTCATCGATTGATAATCAAGATTGTTTTCGTCGTAATAGCCGATGAATCCAGATTGCTTGATGGCTTCCGTAAATGAGACATTCCCATCTGTGACATCGATCCATTTCGTTTTATCGTAGGATGTAGAACGAACTTTCACATTCAGTTCATTGAAATCATGGTACTCAGCAAGAGTTTCTTCTTCACCGCTTTTATAATAAATCGTTAAGTGCTGCCTCGTCCCTTTTTCATCCCAGCCGATACTCGGGTTGAATAGATTGATAAGCAGTGCATCGTCATATAATTGATAGCCGCCTGTCGATTCAACTCTTAAAAATAGATTATCTTGATTTTGCGGAGTATCCGATTCCCATTTCTCGGTTGCGCCTGTGTAGACAAGGCTATTGACGATATCTTTTCCCAATATGTTGTTAAACCTATTTACAACGGTTTGAATTTTGCTGTTTTGGGTGCTTTGTTTGCGATTGAACGCGTCTAATCTGCTTAGCTCATCGATGAATCCAAGGATATTCAGCACAGCCGATTTCAAACGAGCATCTTTTTTAAATGCATTTTCGATGCGGTAAATTCTGTTATCTTTATAGGCTCTAAGAACGGAATACTTATACACGAAATTATCGTTTTGATAATGAGATAGTTCCTCAGGAGAGCAAACGCCAAACTTTCTCCACTCTTTGATGACGTTCTTTTCAACATTTACGTAATCGTATTCGGCGCTTATATATTTTTCCTCATCATTCGCAAAAGATAAAAGGTCATCCAAATCGATTATGGTAAGTTCATATGTCGGGCTAGTCTCATTCATATCATAATCAAGGACCAGCTCGGAATATTTCTTTTGATGGCGGCTTTCTCCGCCATTTGTATAAGTCAAATCGAAACCGACTTCAGCAGTAATCAAATCAGCTTCATCGATATCGATCAAAACGGAAAGCTCCATCGTATACTGATTTAAAAACTTTTGCTGATCCGTGCTTTCCCTATTAGCGAAATCGTAATTGATTTCCCCGGTTATGGTGTAAGAGTATTTGGTGCCAAATTCAAAACCTTCTCCAACCTCTTCATAAAGAGCTTTCATGTATTGGAATTGAATCATTGGCGGTTCATCATATTCAAAATCTGGGTTAGATGTTTCTTTTTCTACTGAAAGCGCGCCATAAATGGTTGAAATATCATCGGCATTTATAGTATTGGCCATCAATTTCATTGCTGGTTCTCCATATGGCGTCGCAAGTGTTATATCGGTTTTTGCCTTTGACTTTTTTGATGAATGAGAGCTATTTAAGCTGCGTTCGACGCCATTGAAAGCAAACTGGACTTTTTCATAATCTGATGAAGGCAGTTTGACTTCGTCTTTGTTGCCGCAAGCCGCTAATGAAAAACAACAAATAGTACCTAAAGCAAATGCTATTGTCTTCTTCATAAATGGAAACTCCCCCTTCCAAAAAATCTATTTACTTAAATATAGCACATATACGTCAAGCGATTAGATAAGAATCGTATTAAAACCTATGCTTTTCTAAAGAACCCAAAATAGTTCCTGACGCTATCGCACCAAGAACGTTAGAATCATTTGGGAGACTTTGATGTTTTTATACAAAGCCCAAAGCCGCTGCGACTTCCTGCTAGGTGAGACCTCTGCGGGCGAGCAGTTCCTTGAAATAGCGTCCCCCACCCGCTTCTTTTAGCATCTCGTCGTTTAGCGCAAAGCCTTTGGTAACATATTCCTTCAGCGTTGAGGTCGCCCATTTTCGGAAGTTGGTCCCGATGTTGCTTCGGACACGGTAACCGATCGCGAGGATCATATCGAGATTGTAATAAGCAATGTTTCTTCCAACTTCGCGCTCGCCTTCCTTTTGAACTGTTCGGAAATTCCGAACAACTGAATCTTCGTCCAGTTCCCCTTCTTCCAATATGTGCTTTATATGTTCAAAAATTGCGCAATTTAAATTCTAAAAGAGCATATCTACCATCTTTTAATGCAACACACCATCAGCTTCTAGACCATGCCTATCATGCAGATGTGACCGAACATATTATTTGATGAAAATACGTGGTGAAAAGCCACCGAACTGAGGTTTATCTTCCACCCCGTTAACGTTTTTCTTTGTCGTAGGGGGTCCCTAACGCCTTGGGCCCAACGTTCTTTTTGGAGGTGAAGACCAAGACGATCAAGCACACCACATAAGGCAAAGCCAAGTAGAAATAGGAGGAAATGCCCAAATTGGAAAGGAAATCGATGGAAGGATAGATGACGGAGATGGTCTTGAAGCTTGAGAAGATGAACGCGCCAAGGAAGACAAACAAAGGCTTCCATTGGCCAAAGATCAATACCGCTAAGGCAAGGAACCCAAATCCGGAAGCCCCGTTGGCGAATTCCCATTCCGCGTTCATCGTGATGAGCAATAGCCCACCTAACCCGGCGAACAATCCCGAAAGCAAAACGCCGACGAAGCGGGTCTTTTTCACGTTGATGCCCAGCGAATCCGCGCTTGAAGGATTCTCGCCGCAACTCGATAAGCGCAATCCATATTGGGTCTTGTAAAGCACGAAATAGACGATGGGGACCAAGGCCAGCACAATCAGGATAAGCCAGTTGAACTTAACGCCTTGGATCCCAAACATATCGACGTTGAAGATCTCGTAGAAGCGGGTGAAGTTGAGACGGGAATTCCCTACCGGCAAGGCCTCGGTCCGCGTCAGCTGCTTGATGATCACCACTGCCAAAGCGGTGCTAAGAATATTCAAGGCCGTTCCCACCAAGGTCTGGTTCGCTTTGAAGAGGATGCAAGCCACCGCGAGCAATAGCGAATATAATCCCGCGCCGACGAGGGCGGCAACGATCACGATCAACGCCCCAAGGCCATCGGGAACCCCAACAGGCAAAGAATACATCACGATGCCCGCGATGAAAGCGCCGAAGGTCATGCACCCTTCTAGCGCCAAAGCCATCGTGCCGCTTTTCTCGGAGAACATGCCGCCAAGCGCGGTGATGGTCAATGCCGACACGTAGGCTAGAAGGAAGGAAATCGTGGATAAGGCGACGATCATGTTTCGTTCTCCTTTTCCCGAGACAATTTGGCGAACTCGTCTTTGATTTCGTTTCTACGCATGATTTCCTTAACGAAGAAGACGAAGCCCGAAAGATAGATGATGACCGAGGTCATGATGGAAGCGACTTCGGGGGAGAAGCCTAAATCGGTAATCATCGATCCGCCTTCGGTGATATGGACGATGAAATAGGAAGAGAAGATAACCCCAATCGGATGAAGCCCTCCCAAAAACGCCGAGGAAATGCCTTGGAATCCGATATCGGGCGGGGTCGAGGATAGCTTCCAGGAAGAAAAACCGTTTTGCAGGTTGAGCGAGGCCGCTAACCCCGCCAAGGCGCCGGAAATCGTCGTGGCGATGAGGATGCTTTTGATTTTGCCGATGCCGGCGTATCTTGCCGCGTCGCCATTCAAGCCGGTGGCCTTTAGCTCATAGCCGATGGTGGTCCATTGGAACAAAACGAAGACGATGGCCACGACGAATAAGACCAAAACCATGCCTAATCCCACGATCGGATTGCCCGCGAATGCCACATCAAGCCCAATGGAGGGGATGAAGGCATTCGAGGCGTTATTCAGCGTAGGCACTTCCGAGTGGGAAAAATCATAGAAGGGGCTAACCGAGAGGACGCCGTTAGCGAAATACAAAGCGATCCAGTTCAGCATGATGCCGGAAATCACCTCGTTGACGTTAAAGAACGCCTTGAGCACCCCGGCAAGCATCGAATATAAGGCCCCTGCCGCCATGGCGAGGACCATCACGGCCCACCACGGCCAATCCGCGCCGACGCCAAGGAAGGAAATCACGATGGCGGC
>CACYCS010000031.1 GCA_902773005.1 uncultured Erysipelotrichaceae bacterium | reverse complement strand
TATGGTGATGGATGCGCCTCATCAGGTATTTGGTCCAACTCCCATCGAAAAGCTTCGCGAAGAATATCCAGGAAGCGATTTCCATCTTATTGAGGTCGATGTGGATTATTCGGATAAGCCGTTGAACGAATTGGTCGATATCGCGAAGGATTATTGTGCCAAAGTTGAACGCAATTTCGTGCTCAAAGAGGATTTCTGCGGGCTATGCCAAATCGATGCCTACAAAGCGAAAGAGGTCTTCGATGCGCTTGTGGAACAAGGTGTCATCAACGCGGACGGAATTGTGTTAAAAAGCAAATCCGATTAGGACATGCATTCGTTTTCGATATAGAAACCCCGCATCCTCGGTTGAAAGAATGCGGGGTAATTTTATTTTTTCGACCCCTTCTTTTTCGATAGTTTCTTATCGACGTAGAGGTCCTGGTCGGCGATGCCGTAGATGCTTTCGACTTTGCTGCCGTCTTCGGGAATGAGAGCGAATCCGATCGAAGCGGTTACGTCGCGATCTAGGCCCGCTTTCTTTCCGCATTGGGCCAAGGATGCGTTGATAAGCGCCCTCGTTTCGCCGCGGCTGAACTTCTTTGGACGGTCGCGGATCAATAGGCAGAATTCATCGCCGCCCAAACGCGTGAAGACCCCATAGGATTCTGGGAGGGTAGCGAAGGCATCCTTCATTTCGGCGAGCAGCTTATCGCCAATTGGGTGGCCGTATGTATCGTTCAGCGCCTTAAACCCGTTGAGGTCCATAACCGCAAGAGCCATCTTATTGAGCGGGTGCTGCGCGATATAACGGTTCATGAGGTCGAACCCGGCGTTCCTAGTCAATAAGCCCGTCAAGGCATCGTAGTTCTTCATGTGGAGCTCAGTGACGTTAAGGACGTAGATCGTCGCATAATGCCGGCCTTTTTGGAAGAAGGTGCGAATGTGAAGTCTGGAATATCTGTCCTTGCCCTTCGCCTTGAAGTCGATTTCGAAAGCCTCGCCGACGCGCGAAGACTCAAGCAGGTTCGCTTCGTTGAGCCTTTTGGCAATCGCTGGGCGATCGACTTCGGAGACAAGTTTCAGAATGGTGGGGTACAAACCCTGACGATATGGGCCAGAGGCGTATGGCTTTTCGCCTTTTTCGAGATCGGATAATTTGACCCTTAGATAACGGTCCTCTTCGAGGTTGATTTCGATGTAATATCGCGCCACGCCCTCAACGGATGCCACTGCGCGGTCAAAGAAATCGAAGCCGTCATGATAGGTCTGCAATAGCTGCGGTTTCCCTTCGGACATAATGCTTGAAGAGATCGATGTATAGATTTCGCCATCGATCGTGATGTGGCTTATCTGGACGGTTCTAAGCGAGTTGTCTTGGACGTTGTAGAAACGCCTCTTGCCAGGCATCCTCGGATAATCCTTACCAAGGATCTTGGTGACAGATTGCCCGATTTTCACATCGGGGTAAAGCTCTTTTGCTCGGTCGTTGAAGGTGACGATTTCGCCAGCTTGGGTTGAAAGAATATAGCCGATGTCCGTCGTTCCGCGGATCAATTCGTCGTACTCCTTGCGCGTAAACGGGTTCGTCGGGATGGAATTGCCATCGCTATGGTTTGGGGAGGCGATCAGGATGAAATAGCTGGTATCTCCCTCTTTGCGGATGAGCATCGAACTCACGAAGTAGGGGAGCGAATCCACACCATGGACGAAAGTGACCTGCCTCGTTTCGCTGAAGGCGTATAGCTCTTTGTCGCCACGGAGGCATGCAAGCGCCCCTTTGCGGCTTTTTTCGCTTAACGTGCTCAGCAAGTCGGCTGCGACGAAATGCTCATAGCTTCCGATCTCGGAGATGGCATCGATTGCCTTGCGGTTTAGGAATAGCGCCATCATGGTCTTGCCGTTGAAGCGGTAAATGCCAGCGGGGATTGGGAACCGCTCGATGATTAAGCGCAAATTCGATTTTGCATCAATCGCTTCGTTTAGCATCATCTTTGGGTCGATTGCCCCGTATCCGATCGACACCTCAGCGCGCTTATTGGCCAATTTGGCGAAGTCATCCATCGGGATTGCCTTGCCAAAGAGGTAGCCCTGCACGTAACGGACGCCATGGGCGCGGAAATATCCGGCATCGCTTTCTTCTTCAACGCCTTCGACGACCATCGGGATGCCCAGGCTTCGCGACAAGTCGATGATCGATTCGATGATCTTGCGCCTTTTCTCGCTAGAGCCGCTACGGGAAAGGAATTTGGTGTCGAGCTTAATCGAATCGACATCGAGGTTCTTGAGCGAATTGAAGGAGGAGATGCCTGAGCCGAAATCGTCCATGAGGACCTTGATTCCGGCGGCATGGCACTTCTCGATGAAATTGATGATCCGCTCCTCAAAGTCGACGTAGGCGGATTCGGTGATTTCTATCTCGATGAGATTGGCGGGGATCTTGTATTCGTTAATGACGGCGATGGTGTGCTCGAAGATGCTATCGTCTGAGAAGTCATTCCTCGAATAGTTGACCGAGATCGGGACGACGTTGCTCGGGTCGGCCACAAGTAGCTTTGCCTGCAAAGCGCACACTTCCTCGAGCACGTACATGTCGAGGTCGCGGCAAAGGCCGTTGCTCTCGAATAGAGGGATGAATTCGCCAGGGAAGACGAGCTTACCATCCATTTCCCAGCGGATGAGCGCCTCGCCGCTATAATATGAGCTGGACTCTAAGTTATATCGCGGCTGGACATAGACCTTGAATTCCTTGTTCTCGATCGCTTTGCGGAAGCGGTCGGTCAGGAACTGATCGTGCGCTTCGGCTTCTGACATCGCGTTATCGAAGATGACGGCGGATTGGAATGGATTTTCCTTGGCTTGGCTATGGGCGAATACGACTTTGAGGGCTGCGCTAGTAAGCGGCTCGCTACGGTCTTTGACCTGATAGATGCCGAAGGACATGCTGATGAGCATCTCCGGGAAGAGGTTGCGAATCTCAGCGTTGATGTGCTGTGCCTCAATCTTCAAATTCTCAGCGAGGCCAGTGGTGATGATATAGAACTCGTCGCTGCCGAATTTGCGGGAAATCAAGGATTTCGGGTATTTGCGCTTCAAGATTCCGGCGATCGCCACCAATAGCTCATCGCCTTTCTTGGTCCCGTAGCTTCGTGTGATCATGCGGAAGCGGCTGATGTCTAGGGCCATGATCGCGATGGGAGAGCCTTCATGGGCGTCAAGGAAACCGCCATAGGCGACTTCCATCGAGGAATTCCAAGGAAGCTTGGTGAGCGAATCGAAATAGAGACTTTCGTATAACCGTCCTCGATAGATCAAAGTGCCAACCGCGTTTCCTGCGAAATCGGCGAGGAAGAAGTCAAAGGAATCCGCGATCATCTTGGGGTTCGAAAGGACGAGGAATCCGGAGATGTTGCCTTCGATGAAGAAGGGGACGATCAAAATTCGCTTGATCCCCAGGGAGACGAATTTCTCGTATAAGTCGGTGTCG
>CACYCS010000030.1 GCA_902773005.1 uncultured Erysipelotrichaceae bacterium | reverse complement strand
TTGGAGAAGGACGTCATCGAAGCGGAAATCGACATCATCCGCGCTCTCGGCGCCGAGATCAAATGCGGCGTTGAGGTCGGCAAAGACGTCACGATCGACGAGCTCCGCGCCCAAGGATATAAAGCCTTCTACATCGCGATCGGCTGCCAAGGCGGCCGTTACCCGAACGTCCCCAACGACCACGCAGAAGGCACCGATATCGCCGTCTCCTTCCTCAAAGGCGCCCTCGCCGATGAGAATCAGAAGATCGATGGCGACGTGGTTGTCGTCGGCGGCGGAAATGTCGCGGTCGACTGCGTCCGCGTGAGCAAGAGGTTCGGCGCCAAGAACGTCTCCATGGTCTGCTTGGAGTCGCGCGAAGAAATGCCTGCCTCCAAAGGCGAGATCGCCGAGACCCTAGAAGAAGGCATCGCCATCGAGAATGGCTGGGGCCCGAAGGAAGTCAAAGTCGACGAGAAAGGCCACGTGGTCGCGATCGTCTTCAAGCGCTGCACCCAGGTCTTTGATCCCGAGACCCACAAATTCAGCCCGCTCTATAACGAAGAAGAGACCAAAGAGATCAAAGCGGACCGCATCGTCTTCGCGATCGGCCAGGCCATCGTTTGGGGCGATTTGCTCAAAGGCAACGAGATCTCCCTCTACAAGAACACCTATCCGATGGCGGACAAGTTCACCTACCAGACGAGCCGCGACGACATCTTCGTCGGCGGCGACGTCAACACCGGACCTTCCTTCGTCATCAACGCGATCGCCCAAGGCCACGAAGCCGCCGAATCGCTTAACCGCGCCGTGAGGTTCAATGCCTCGCAGACCATCGGCCGCGATAGACGGCACTTCACCTCGCTCAACAAGCAAGACATCACCATCCCCGATGACTACGACCACGCTGGACGTCAGGAAGCGGGCATGGATGAATCCGTCGCAAAGCTGAGTTTCCGCGATGCCCACAAGACTTTGACCGAGGAACAGGTCAAGACCGAGACCTCCCGCTGCCTTAGCTGCGGCTGCTCGATTGTCGATCCCAACAAGTGCATCGGCTGCGGCCTCTGCACGACCCGCTGCGAATTCGACGCCATCCACTTGGTCCGCGACCATCCGGAATGCTCCAACATGAGGAAGGCCGAGAACAAGATCACCGGCGTCCTCGGATACGCGATCAAGCGCGGCTTCAAGATCATCGCCCACTCCGGCTCCAAAGAAGCCCGCGAGATGGCCAAGAAGCGCAAAGCCTTCAAGAAGGACCGCAAGGCCTGGAAGAAGGATAAGCCGCATACCGGCAACGCCATCAAGACGCCGGAGCGCTAATGCACGAGCTCGGAGTCGTCTTCCACATCATCGAGCAGGTCGATGAGATCGCGGAGGAGAACAAAGTCAAAAGGGTCGCCGAAGTGACCCTCGAGATCGGTGAGGTATCCTCCATCGTCCCGCACTACATGACCGAGTGCTGGGATTGGGCGGTCCTCCATCGGTCGAAGCATATGAAAGGGTGCAAGCTGAACCTCATTCAGGTGAAGGCAACATCCTATTGCGAATCCTGCAAAAAGACATACCCCACCGTCCCGCATGGCAGAACTTGCCCTTACTGCGGAAGTGGTGAGACCTACCTCATCTCTGGCAACGAAACCGAGATCAAGGAGATCAAGGTCGAGGATTAGGCGCGAAATAATACCGCGCCTTTTCCTTTGGTGCCCAGCCTTAACTACATCTCCCCGCCCCGTCTATCTTTTGATGCCCGGCCTAAAATGCCACTTGCGTTTCCTTACATCCTCTTTAGCAACCGACCCATGGAAAGAAGAAAGGCAAAAAGTGTCAATAGTGGATGATTTTAATTTTGAGACAAAACTTTTTGGTCTTTTCTGAGCCACGATTAGTCGACTGTGAACAAATTTTCACGCGCGCACGTGTGTAAATCATTTTAAAAACTCCAAAAAAGTGTATAGTATACGCACCATGAAAGTATTGGCCTCAGACTTAGATGGGACGATGTTCTATCCCAAATCCCGCTTCTTGATGATTCCAAAGAAGAATCGGGAATTCCTCCATCGCATTTACGAGAAGGGGGACCGCCTTTTGGTCGTCTCTAGCCGCAGCCTCCAATTCAAGCCCCAGCTTGAGAAGAGGCTTCAGGTCGATTTCGACTTTATCGGCGCAGATGGATGCGTGATCGAGGCTAGTGGAAAGATCGTCCACGAGGATTTCCTCGACCCATCGATTGCTCTTCCGATGATCGATGAGATTGAGGCGGATTACGCGCCTGGAATGATGATCGCGACCACGCCTGAGCATCCGATGGTCTGCACGAGGGAGAAAGTGAGCCTCGTCACGACGATCGGCTACTTCCTCTACATGTCGGTTCAAGGCGTATACCGTGAGAAATTCATCCGCAACGACGAGCTTTTCCGCTCGCTCATAGAGCAGGGGAAGTGCTACAAAATCATGATCCTCGTCGGCGTTTCGAAGAAATCGCAGATCAAGGCGGAAGGCATCACCAAGGAACTTGTCGAGAAATACCCGCAGTTCCACTTCGCCTGGCTCAATGAGTTCATCGAAATCACCCCAAAGGGGTGCACGAAAGCCACCGGCGTCGCTAAATATCTTGATTCGGTCGGGCTCTCGGAAGATAATGTTTATGTTATCGGCGATTCGGGAAACGACGTTCCGATGTTCGAAGCGTTCTATGAGAACTCCTTCTGCATGGGACACGCCCCGCAGTCGATTCGCGAAAAAGCGAAGCATGTCGTGGAGAACTACACCGATCTGGAACACACGCTATACCCATTGGAGGATAGCAAATCCCCACAACTAGAAAGTAAGGAATGAAGAAATGAATCAAGCAAGTCAAGTCCTAACCACCCTCATCCATTACAACGTCGCAGTCAGGGATACCCTTGAATACTGCCTCGTGAAGGAAAAATACGACGAGAACCTCTTCAAGGAAAAGAAGCGTTCGGTCCTCGTCGAAGTCAATGAGCACACCCCGCTCAAAGACATCATCGACCACTCCGGCGAGAATGGCGAAAAGCTCGAAAAAGCGATCCGCGACTTCTACGACGAAGTCTATGGCGACGAATCCACCATCCTCAAACTCGCCGATGATGGCCTTCGTGTCGACCACAACCAGCACCTCGCGATCTATCGCCACGTCCTCCCAATCCACGAGAACGTCACCTCGATGATCCGCGGCATCATCAACGATGCCCACGCCAAGAACATCGACGTTGCCGAGGCCGAAAAGGTCCAGGCTGCGAATGATCGCATGTTCCGCGCCGTCGCGTACATGACCCTCGTGAGCGACCTCAACAAGCTCTTCAACGAGTATAACCAAGCCAGGAACGATGCCAAAGGCGAGGAGACCCCGGCCTCCAAGTTCATCGGCAACGACATCGGCACCGTCATCCAGAACATCAACTTCGTCCGCAGCAATGCCCGTGAGACCGACTCCGTCTACAAGAACATGGAAGACAAGATCAACGGTCTCATGGAGAATATGACCGGCCGCCGCGATCTCCCCGTCGGGAAGAAGTTCCCCGATGTCATGCGCGAGACCGCCGAGACGATCAACCTCTATGTTCGCGACGCCGAAGCCGCTTTCCGCGCTTGCTATCCCCAGCTCATCCAGGCCCTCTTGGACCAGGTGAAAGCCGATAGGGAAGCCAAGCAAGACAAACCCGCCGCCTAATCGAAACAAATCAAAGGAAACAGCTAAACCATGAAGAAAGTCACCAAAAAGGAAATCGCTTGGTACGTGATCGCCGGCGTGATCGGCGTTCTCGGGCTGTTTTCGCTGATCCTTGGCATCGTGGGCGAGCACCTTCCGGTCCTTGCTAGCGACAATTGGATCCTGACCTCCGAAGCCGCTTGGCTAAGCAACTGGTCCCATATGGGCTATCGTTTCTGGGGCTTGATCCTCATCGGGGCCGCGACTTTGCTCGCCGTCATCTGCCTCACCCTCTTCGCGAGGGAAGGCGACCGCGATCAGGAGCGCGCCTTGCGTCGCGCCCAGCGCCTTGGCAAAGCGAAGGCCAGCGAAGAATAACCCATTATTCCAAGCAAACGAAGAAACCGCTGAGAATGGCCGATTGGCAATCAGCGGTTTTTCATTCTTGTTTTGGCCGACACGCATCTTGTTTTCGGCTCGCATATAGGCAGAAATCGAAACGAGGCAGAGAGTTTGAAAAACATATAAGGTAGTGGAATCATTCCAAGGCGCCAAGCCGCGGAACGAATCGCGAAATTGACCTATAGAAACCCAGTGCTAGAATTGAGAAAAAGGGCTAACTATTAGAAGTCAATAGATATTTATTTCTCTTCTTACGGCTTCTCTCTAAAAGCCGACCCGAAATGAATCTATACCATGTTTTGGAGGGCACTGGAAATGAAATCGAAGCTTAGTGCGTTTGCTGCCCTTATGGGTGCAATTCTGCCCGCATGCTGCGTCTCCTGCGAATCTACGCAGCAGAAAGAGCAGCCCATATCCATTGAGGTCGTCTCATCGGAAGAGAAAATATATACCTGTTCGTGGGAAGAAGAGATCACCTTCAGGCCGCTTTATGTTTCTGGTTGCGTTTATCCTGGAGCTTTTGTCTACTCGGAATGGATGATGACTTCAAAAATTGGGATCAAGCATCGGTTTGATCAAGATTTTTACCCCATCTTCCCGATGGATGTCATACGTTATTCCATCGTTGCGACATTTGAGACCGATATCGATCCTGAGGAGTATTGCAGGAAAGAATTCATCGGTAACGAATATGCGAATTACCTCGATGAAATACTTGGGAAAAATGAAGATAAACTTCCAAAAATCCTCGTTGAGCCACTTGTGAAAACGCCTGCATCAATAGAGAAGATCGAAGCGTCGCGCATCGCAAGGAGCGGGGGAAAAATCTCTAGGATCGACGGAAAGGCAGTTTCGGATGAGAGCCTGATTCTTCGCGAATCAGGCGATAAGACGCCTTTGGCTGAGGCAACGGATGAAACCATTTACAGAGCAAAGTCTTTCAAAGGCGAGGAACTGTATTTCGATTTTGACCCAAACCTAATCACGGGGTATATCAAGTTTGCTAATTTCAGCGACAATCCAACCTGCACCCAAAGTTGGTGGTGATTCGTTTGAGGGCGTGTGATTGTCGTCTGCATTGCAATGGACCTCTATCTTGCCCAGAAGGGCAATGAAAACGGAATCGAATTTCGACGATTCGTCATCCTTGACGTTTTTTGCCGATAGATTTTGGGCGACCGAATAATCACAGAATCGTCAATCTGCCTTCGCCGGTTTCGTTCTGGTAACGGGATGGTATTTCTCCGCCTAGCGTTTCCTGGATGTAGGTGAGCAATAGCTGCATATCCTTCATCCCGATCTCGATCTTTGCGCAGCCTTCGAACATCGACAATCCATCTCCGCCATCGCAAAGAGAATATTCATTCCCGCCCACCGTGTAGGTTTTGGCCAAATCGATGTCGGACCCATTGATCTTGATGTCCTTCACGCGGTACTCGCCATCGACTTTGATGAAATTGCCATTGACGTCGGTTGTGACGTTGCTAGGAATGGAGCTATCGAGGGTGTAGGTGAGGTTTGACCCGTGCATGAATGCGCCGCTATAGGCGGGATAGTTCTTCGCTCCCATCTCTAGGCAATCTTTGATTTGCTGCCCAGTCGCTTCGATCACGACCGTGTCATTATCGAAGGGGAACACCGATAGTACATGGCCATAAGTGATATCGCCTGCGGGGATGTCGTTACGGATTGAGCCACCGCTAATCAAGCTGATGTCGCTTTGGAAATATGACGTGAAGGCATCGGAAGCGAGATCTGCGAGATTGGTCTCGCTGGTCCGCACCATCCATTTGCCATCGTTATCTTTTGCACGCAGGCGGTAATTGCTGTGGCCGACTTTCGTTCCTAGGTTCTTTTGAAGCGCTGCATCGACCTCGCTGACCTTTGCTCGCGTCACATCATCGACTTCATCGGCTGCGTGGACGATTTCGTCGCTGACCGTATGCGTTTTGACGTTGATTTTCATTACGCCTACCGCTTTGTTGTAGCTTCCGACCTGGCCGACGACAATCTTTTTGCCCCTTGCGTCCTCGACTTGCTGCACGTATTCCTCGTGCGAATGGCCATCGATGAATGCGTCAGCGGAGTGGATATGGGAAGTGATGACGTCGCTACGATATCGTTCGATTATGCCCTTTTGACCAACGTGGCCAAGCAGGATGACGTAGTCTGCCCCATCTTGCCTAGATTGATCGATGGAAGCTTGCACGGTTTGGTAAAGCAATTCCCCCGTCTCGTCTTGGCAAAAGGAATAAAGGAATTCGCCGCTTTGGTCTTGGAAGTTCTTGGGATTGGATTTGATGATGGTTTCTGGGGTCGTGATGCCAACGAAGGACACCTTCACTTTCCCAGATGAAGTCTCGTATTCCTCGATGTGGTAGGGCGCGTAGATCGGCTGAAGTTTCTTCGCGTCGACGTAATTGCAGGAGACGTAAGGATATTCGGCCATCTTCGTGAGTTCGTCTAAGCGAGATACGCCATAATCGAATTCGTGGTTGCCAATCGTCGAAACGGTGAAATCCATCTCGTTCATGATTGAGATGATGTCCTCGCCCCGACTGAATGCTCCGACCGATCCGCCTTGGATGTGGTCGCCAGCGTCGGCTAGGGCTACGTTTTTGTAGCGTTTCGCCATTTGATTCCTAACCCCCGCAACCGATTCGTATCCAATGGACGTGCCTTTCGCGTCGATGGTGTTATCGACGGAGCAGTGGACGTCATTGGTGTGGACGATGACGATTTCGGAGTCGTTTAGCGCGTTGCTCCCTTGGCAGCCAGCGAGACAAAGGAATGCCAGGAACTGGCAGGCAAATATTCTTGATGATCTATGTTTCATGGCAACAATTCTACCAAAGAAATACATGATGGTGGCGAACGATTGATCGATGACGTTACTTGATTTCGCCGTCACATATATAATATAAGGAAGGAAGTTGGAGGAAATTCTATGGACGCATTATTAGCAATGAAGCAGCGCAGGAGCTGCCGTAAATTCGACCCGAATAAGGAAGTGGAGCAGGATAAACTCGACCGCGTCATTGAGGCGGGCCTTTACGCCCCTTCTGGCGTCGGTGCCCAAAGCGCGAAATTCATCGTGATCCGCAATAAAGCCAAGCGCGATGAACTGATGAAAGTGAATGCTGAAATTCTTGGCAGGGGTAACATCGACCCATTCTATGGCGCACCCGTCGTGATCCTTGTGGTCGTAGACAAGAAAGCCCCTTGCGCGATCTATGATGGCGCGCTGGCTCTTGGAAACCTCATGAACGCAGCCGAGGCGGAAGGGTTATGCTCTATCTGGATTCACCGGGCAAAGCAAGAGATCGAGATGGATTACGGCAAGGAACTCCTCAAATCCATTGGCCTAGAAGGCGAATACGAAGGGGTTGGCCATTGCTGCATCGGCTATGGCGAAAACCCGAAGGTGTTCGCTGAACGCAAACCAGGACGCGTGTTCTATATTGATTGATTGGCAAAAGGATGAAGACGCTAGGGTTGCCTGGCGTTTTTACTTTTAGGTTGCGCACCAAGAAAGAAAAAGGGCAAGGAGGGAGAAACCCTCGTCTTGCCCATGCGTGATTATCGCTTTGAAGATGAATTAGTTGCTTGGCGTGTATTCAACCCAGTTGGAGGCTTCGTAGGAATAGACGCCTGGAATGATTTCGATGTTGCCGGTCTTGTTGTAGATCCTTCCGACGGCATCACCAGCCACATCCCAGTTTGGGACCTCGGTGCCAGCGATGCAACGGACGAGGAGCATTCCGGTGATATTTTCGCCTTCAATGAAGGAATATTCTTCCGAAAGCTTATGCCAAGCGGCATAGCCAGCTGTATTCCAGACGTGAGCGAATACGAGGGCGCCGTCATTGCCAATCCAATTGGGCAAGTCGGTGAAGGAATAGGTAGAGGCATTGCTTATGATGAGACCAACGCATCCCCAATATCCGCTGGACGCGTAGTCGAGGAAATAGAACTTGTGTCCGATGGTGACACCATGGTCTTCGCCGTCGATTTTGAGGTCAGGTGGGACGATTTCAGTGCCGCTATTGTATTTGACGCCGAAATGGCTCGTATAGCCTAAGCCTGATTCTAAATCGGTGACATCGGCTGTGGCTAGCATAACGCCTTCGTCTCCTTCTATGAGGCTGAGATTGACCCAATGCCTATTCCATCCTTTGTGGTCGGTGTTGTCGTTGCGCTGGAAGTCGGCTCCCCAGTCTAGGGCAGAGATTTCATCGTAGGTGTAGTTCCTATAATTCACGGTGTAGGTGACGATTGCTCTTCCCTCTTTTTCAGCGATATCGACGCCAGCGACTTCGTAATAGGGGAGCGACATATCGGTGACGATGAGGGCGACCGTGTTCCAATAGGCGGAGGCATCGAAATCGAGCTTGTATTCGATGTTGTTTACGACAACCGCAACATCCTCGGCGGTGAACTTGAAATCAGGGGTCTTCAGGTTATTGCCTTCCTGATAACGGATTCCGAAGTGGCCGGTATAGCCTTGTCCGGCGTCGAAGCCGGAAAGGTCGGCTGTGATATGGAGAATGTTATTGCCGGCATCGACGAAGTTGAGGCTTAGCGAATGCGTAGTCCATCCGGTATGCCAGACGTTGTCGTTGTTTTGGAAGTCCGCAGCCCAGTCGAGGGCGGAGACTTCTGCGAAGGTGTAGTTCGCATAGGAAATCACGTAGGTGATGATTGGCTTTCCTTCGACTTCGGTAAGCGTGACGCCGGTGAGCTCGGCTGAGGGTTCGGAGAGATCGGAGACGATAAGGCCTAGGTTGTTCCAGAATTTCTTGCCATCTTCAGCGCCATCGGTATAGCAAACTAGATGATATTCTTTGGTTCCTTCGGTCACGGTCTGATCGATTGCTTTGCCGAGTTTGGTGTCGGTTGCGTCGCCACTAGGTTTCGTAACGCCCCAGCCGAAATGGACGGTATATGCGTAGGCGGAAAGCTCGGTGATATCGACTTTGATCGTGAATGTGCCATTTTCGTTGACGTCGCGGATAATTGTTGCGTCTGCGAGGTAGCGATGGAAGTTCGTCCAGCTATTCTCGACGTACCATGAGTTGGATTCAACGTCGAAATAGGCATCGAGCTCTTCTACCTCGGCTGCGGTATATCCGCTAAAGGTGCCGCTGATTGTGGCGAACACATGGCCTTGGTCGTCTTTTACGAGGCTTGCGTCGGTGTTGGTGATGATCTTCTCGACTTCTGGCTCAGAACCGATCGGCTCAGATGCCGCAGGCTCGGAGATGGGCGTCTCAGGCTCGGAGATAGGCACCTCAGGCTCGGAAACAGGGGCCTCGGGCTCGGAGATGGGCGTCTCAGGCTCGGAAACAGGTGCCTCAGGCTCGGAGACAGGGGCCTCAGGCTCGGAAGCAGGCGCTTCTGGGATGGAAGCGGGTTCTTCCTCTTCGGATGAGACGACTTCTGGAACGGAAGCGGGGTCCTCATGCTTTGAGGATTGGCCCTCGGGTTCGGAGGCGGGCGCTACAGACGAGACGTCCGGGCTTTTTGGCGTTGAGGCCGGTGTGCTGGAGGCGTTGTTATTTCCTCCGCAGGCGGCGAGCATGAGGATTGAACTCGCTAGAAACAGTAGTGGTTTTTTCATGATGAATGCTCCTTTCTTAGTTGATATATCGATTCATCGTTTTTCCTCTGTTTGCCTGAATCGAAGCTTCAGGCGGCTTTGGTGGCGGGAGCGAAATGCAAGATTGGCTCTCGTTAGTGGAACTCAAGCATCTTCTTTTTGACGTATTGGATGACGTTTTGCGCGGTTTTGCTTAGTTCAACCCCTTGCGCGTAGAATACGCCAGCCACGAAGCGAAGCTCTGGACGAATGGGAATTAGGCGGATCCGCGAATCGCGAACAAGTTTCTCATCTGGGTATAGAAACGTTCCTGCCGACCCATGATCGACGAGTTCCATGATGGTGGAAATCTGCGGGGTGGAGAGAATGACGCTCGGGGTTACCCCTTGCCGATCGAATTCGTCGAGCACGGTCTGGTAGATCAAGGAATTCTCCGCGGTCAAGGCGATTGGGGTATGGGCGATATCCTCGAAGCGTAGCGATTGCGCATCTTCTAACGGATGCCCTTTTGCGACCGCGAACATGAGTTGGGGCTCGGCGAAGTCGTTTCGAACTAGTCCGGCATCGTTGAATAGCTTCGGATAGATTTGAACGGCGATATCGACGTCGCCGTTCAAGATGGCGGCATGCGCTTGCTCGAAGTCCATCTCCATCGCGATTGTCTTGGCGCTCGGATTCGTTTTTTGGAATCCGGCGACGCAGGAAGTGAGAGTTTGGGATCCGATCCCCGACGGGGTTGCGATGCGAAGCGTGGCCTTGGATTTTGCGTAATTTAGCATTTTGCGTTCCGCTTTGCTGACTTCATCGATGGCGGGCTTTAAGAAGGAATAGATTTTCCTTCCGTCGGGCGTCAGAATGAGCTTTTTCTTCTCACGGATGAAAAGCTTTAGCCCGAGATCGCTCTCGAATTCTTTGATTGCATAGCTTACCGCGGGCTGGGACACGCCGAGTTGCTTGGCGACAATGGTCACGGAATGGTTCTCTGCCACACGGCAGAAGTAGTTGATATGGATTTGCTTCATCATTTATCGTGTGTCTCCTGGCTTAACCTGCGATTGGGCCCAAGAACGGTCATCGCGCTCGAGTTAGGTGTCTTGCGTGTCCAGCCATCTAAAGATGGACTTCTCCACATTGTGTTCGTAATGCGCTTTGTTCGAAACATTCATTGCCTAAATTTGCGAAAAGCAATCATAATCGTTCGGACCCTTCGATATGGCCATCGAGGCTAACTTGATAAGATGGGTTTTCGAAGTAGAAGCGCTACTTCATAAAGCGGGCTTATTATATGGGCTTCTTTTGCGGCCTCGCACCTTTTGAACAGGACGAAAAAATTTTTCAAAAATTACAAATTCTACGCATAGTTGCTTGTCTTTTTGGATAAAACAATCTTATTTTCGATAAGGAATTTTTATCCATGAAGACAGTTTCTAATGGTGGAATTTCTCATTGTTTTGAAAGGGCTTTCATGCTTGGGAAACGGGTGCTAGGATAGACGAAATTCGAATATTGAAAATCGCGTTTTTCACGAAAGGAAATTGATTTGACAATGATGAAAAAGACAGTGCTCCTTACCCTTGCTAGTTGCAGCCTGATGATGGCCGCCTGCGGCAATGCCAACCAGACTTCAACGAGTCCTGATAGCGGAAAATCAGATACCTCATCCGCCCGTTCCTCCGACCGTCCTGGCAAGTCTACTGAGTCGAATTCCTCAAAAGAGGCAAGCTCGGAGGAGGTTATCGTGCCGGAGGCTTTGTACACCGGCATCATGTATTGCGAAGGCATTATTCAAGGAGGAGAAGCCGATTCGATCGCAAATCCTGGAAAAATTGTCTATTGGAGCGGCGACGGCGGATCGATCTACTCATTTGAGAAAAGCAGGAATAAAAGCGGGAATGACGAGCTTGTTCTTCAATACATGAATACCTATATGCCTGATTATGAGACGGGCTGGGGATGGTATGGCTGCCAGATTTTCTACACCGCGCCCTACGCGCTTGGCGGAGATTCCTACACGATCACTTTCATCATCAATAGCGATGTCGCTGGAGATATCACCGTCAATGGCCAGGTCGTTTCCTTGAAAAGAGGGGACAATAAAATTGTGCTTACCCACGTTCGCGGGGTGGAAGGGCAATCCGCTCCCGCGACTTTCTCGATTCAATTGGGGACTGGCGATAAAGCGAACAAAAACTGGAGCACTTTGCAAGGCTCGGCCCTTACGTTCAAATCGATTGGCCTCGAGGAGAAATCCACCTATTTCCAGACGAAATTCGTTTCAGGCGAGCAGACGCTTAAAGACATTCAAGTCCGCTCTGGCAAAACCGTGACGGCTCCCAAAATCGAAGTGCCCGAAGGAAAGATCCTCAAAGGGTGGTTCGATGGCGAGAAGGCATTCAATTCCGCGGAGCCCGTGACTGAAGCGCATACCTATCTTGCGGAGTTCGTCGATGCTTCGGAAGTCACGACTCACAAAGTGACCATCAAGAAAGGTCAGGACACTGTTGATGAAATCGAGGTCGTCGATGGGAGCAAAGCGGATTTGGGCGGAGTCAAAAACCCATTTGCCTATCGTGCCGACGGGTATTACACAGACGCTGCGCTAACGACGCCGTTTGACCTGAATTCCACAGTTACGGAGGATATCACAATCTATGGCAAATACCTTCTGAACCCAACGTTCTATATCGATTCCTCGGATGCTGGATACACCTTTCATGACGAAATCGGATACGCCGAAGACGGTGGCCTTGTTTTAACCTTCAATGGCTGGGGCGCGGAAGCCAATTGGGCGGTGCAAGTGAATTTCAGGCTGCCCGTTGGCGAAGTCGGCACGCAATTGACCGTGACATTCAAATACCGCATCAACCGCGCCGGAGGCGCATATAGGGTGTACGATGGCGAAGGGTATATCGGGCCCAATAGCGAGATAACCGCGCTAGAAGTAAGCGAGGCTTTTGTTGGCGCGAGCGCATCATGGGAAGGTGGTAGCTTGTCCGCTGGCAATAAGCTCACATTTGAGCTAGGCCAGATTCCCGAAGGCGACACGCCAGTCGTATTTGAACTGACCGATTTTGCGTTGACCGCGGTCGCCTAATCTGGACTTGATCGATTTGATAACGAGAGGGAGGCCCGCGCCTTCCTCTCGTTTGATGAAAGGAAGGCATGAACAAGAAGATTGAAAGCATCGCCATAGCGGCATCGATCCCGTTTCTTTTCGCTTGCGCGGTTCCTGCTTCTAGCTCATTTCATGAAGGCCTTTCAAAAGAGGGCGTTTCGAGCGAAAACGCATACACGTCTTCGCTGGATTCCATGGAAGTGGGCGGCGCACCGGATTTCGCCCCAGACGGGTACCGCTTGTTCTGGAGCGATGAGTTCAATGGAAATCAGCTGAACCAAGCGAACTGGTCCTACGAGATTGGAAACGGCAAAGGGGGGTGGGGCAATAACGAAGCCCAGTATTACACCGATTCCAATGACGAGGTGAGTGACGGCACGCTTAAGATCTTTGCTAAAAGAGAAACGGTGGATGATTATCGCTACACCTCCACGCGCATCCGAACATATGGCAAGGTATCAACCACGTATGGATATATTTGTGCGCGAATCAAAATGTCCGCGGTAACAGGGCTTTGGCCAGCCTTCTGGATGCTTCCGGAAACCGGATATGGTAAAGACGGCGTGACCTGGTGGCCCACTAGTGGCGAGATTGATATCATGGAGAACAAAGGAAGGATAAGCGACAAAACATCAGGGGCATTGCATTATTCTTCCGATGGCACAGGCGGGAATCACACCTATCTTAGCGGGTCCGCGAATTTGGATTCTATCGAAAAATATCATGTGTATGCGGTCGAATGGACGGAGTATGCTATGTATTGGTCGGTTGATGGCGAGGTGTTCATGACCATCCAATCCTCGGTTTGGAACCGGGGATACGCAACCGAAGACGGCGCGCCGTTCCACAAGGAATTCCACATCCTGCTGAACATGGCGGTCGGAGGGCAGTTCGACAATATGAAAGAACCACCCGATGATTGGACCGAATCGACGATGGAAGTCGATTATGTCCGCGTCTACCATGCTAGCGAGGACAAGTGAAATGGATGAGGAACTGATTCGGAAAGTTGCCGATGAACTTACGGGCGAGAACAAATTGATATACAAGAAGCAGCCTCTCAAAAAGCCGACATTCGGAAAGGTTTTCGCGACGTATTTCCGCGTCAATTTCGGCGCGAACATCGCTTCTTTGATCTTTATTCCTCTAGCGGTTGGGATTGGAATCTTCTTTCTGTTCCAATTCCCTGAAAACGCGGTCTATGCGCTGATTCTATTCATCGCCGCGGGAGTCGTGCTCGCTGCGCTTCTTGCGTTGCTTCTAGGCGCTCCAATTGCCAATATGGCGAAGCTCAAGGGGTTTTACTCGGAGAAATCTTGCTTCTCAATCTATCGAGACCGCTTTGAATTCGAATACGTCTACGAAGACCTTACCAGCATAAAGCTTATCTACAAAATCGAAGACGTCATGTATGCAAAAGAGGGCAGAAACGATTTCTTCGTCAAGGTGCGAGTGAATGGGAAGCAAACCGGGTTCATCGTTGCGAAAGAAGGATTAAGCGAGCACGCCTTGGATAAAATGAGATCCATGTGCATATGAACTAAAAAGCGGCTTGGCCGCTTTTTAGGTTAGACATATCCGTCAATTATTTCTCTCGAACTGCTTCGAAAAGTATTGCGCTTAGCATGTATAAAAGCGCACCAACGAGCATCGCGATGCGAATAATCGTGGAATAGACATCGTCTTGGAAGAGAAGGAATGCCGCTAGCGCAGTAGCGAAGATGACAAACGATGCAAATATTAGACGGAGAAGAGACACCTTTCTTAGGACAATGCCTAGGATAGGAAGAATCATGCCAAATATGAGAGCGTAGGCCATTCTGGCAATCATGGCCAGCAGGCCGACGTCGGGATTCCCATACGCCAAAAAGTCACCAGCGATGATCATTCTCGCCTCAATGAAGACGAAGATTCCGCCGAACAGGATGCAAATGGTTGCCCCTAGGATTGTCGAGATGATGCAAAGGACTTTCATATCGCATTCCTCCCGATAACGGCTTCGCAGAGCTTCTCATTCACGAAATCGAAGATGCAGACGCCTGTGGTTGAATAGTTCTTGATCTGCTCGAGGGCGAATGGATTCATCTGTTTCGCGACAGGTACGGAATAAGACATCGGGAAGGCGTTCTCTAGGTAGCCGGAGAAGAAATTCAAAACGAAGGGGGAAGCGCCCGTTGTTGCATTTTGATTCGCGTAGGACAAGCATTCCAACACGCTTGCTTTCTTTGCCTCACAATCAGGAAGGGCGTAGTAATCTTGAACATGGATGCCGTTATCGATGTCGAAGCCTTCTTTTCTGGCTTCTCCCGGCCAGCCTGAGTAGCAATCAACCCCGTAATCCGCTTGGAACCGAGAAAGGAGAACTACTTTTCCGCGAACTTCGCCAATCGTAGTCGGCATAGTCCTGGGCGCGGCCCATTTTTCTCCTAGATGCGCTTTGCTGGTACTTAGCACCGCCGAGGCGAATTCTTCGCTAGTCCCTGAATCCGTTGCCTCATTTTTGATGGAGAGGAAAATGGTTTCCTTTTCGTGGGTGTTTATAAAGGCGTTCACTTCGTCTAGGAAAGTGTCGTACGAAAGCTTTTGATCGATGAACCCGTGCATGATGCGAAGGTTGCCTCCGGAATTCTTTAGGCGGATGTCGAAGAAGCGAACTCCCATCTGAAGTTGGGGCTTAATCCCATAATCCTGGCATTTGCCTGAGAAATCAGCGATGGAGTGAGTGGCTCCGGAATCGTGAGACCCAGGCAAGGATAAGGCGGAGATCTTTGTCGAATCGCTGAGCTTCGCCATCCATGAACTGTTCGCGCCTTCCTCTAGGACTGGAATGGCGCATATGAGGAGAGATGACAAAAAGGTTGCTGCCGCACCAAATAGGATTAAAACAATTGAAATTATTTTCTTCATTGCCTCATATTATTTACAAAATGTCAGAAACAAGCAATGACTGGCATTCGAAAGAGGCCAAACATGGAAGCAAACGAATATCAAAAACTGGCAATGAGGACGCTCAATCCTACGCTTGGTGAAAAGGAAGTTCTCATCAACGCGGTGATGGGCTTGTGCGGTGAGTCAGGCGAAGCGATAGATTTAGTTAAGAAACATCTTTTTCAAGGCCATGAGCTAGATAGGGAAGGCCTAATTAAAGAACTCGGCGACGTGGCGTGGTATCTTGCCGAGGCTTCTACCGCACTAGGGGTTAGTTTAAGCGAAGTGCTCGAAGGGAATATCAAAAAGCTAGAATCTCGTTATCCGCATGGATTCGACTCAGCGGATTCAATTCATAGAAAATAGCGGGTACGTGCATTTAAATTTCGCCAAAGACGGATGAAAAAAGTCGCGGATGACCGCGACCTGGAGATGCGAAATTCTCGTTATTCTGCCCAAGTGATTTCCGTTGCATACTGGGCGTAGCTGGAATCGTTGGAAATCGTGAAATAGGAAGGTTCACTTACGGAATCATAAGTGAAGACTTTGCCGATTTCGCCCTCGCTTTCGACGCACGTTATCTTACTCTTTTCGCCTTCTAACGATGATGCGATTTCCACGGTTGGGGCAATCGCTGCATCCACGTCGATGTCTTGCTGGTAATCGTGGAAGGAATTAGGAAGGAGCTTGATTGTCAGCGTCCCCTTGATCGGCGTCTTGCCTTCAATCAATCCGCTTCCGCGCTTCATTTGAATGGCCGCAATCGCTTCGGCGTTCTTGTCTTTCTTCCAATTGCCGAGGCAAACGTCGCTAATGGAAAAGATCGCGCCATCTACTTCTATGTCCTGATCGGCGGGATAGCCGTTTCCCGTTTGGCTTGGAAAATGTTCCGGAAGCAATGTGAGAGTTGTGGCAATCGGCTTCTCTGAATCGACTACTGAATCGAGGGACGCCTTTTCGGAATCGATTGTTGGTTCGGCAGATGCCTCTTCGGAATCAACGGAAGGTTTGTTGGGCGATTCCGAGGAGATGGTGGAGTTGTCTTCGTAAATTGAGACAACGCTTACTTGCGAATCCGCACCAGAGAGGCTTGCAGGCTGGGAAGAAGGGGTTGAGTCGGAATTGCCGCCGCAGGATGCCAGCATTATGCATGAAAGAAGTAGAAGTATGCGTTTCATAATTGATTTGCTCCAAATACAGTGCAACTAGGCACGAAATGAATTCTAGTCCCTTATAGCTGGTAGTTCAATTTGTGCAGCAACTTATTCACCAACCGAAAGTATGCCATCCATGCAAGCGACTTTAATTGGCTGCCCAGATTTATAGGAATCTTTGAATTTTGCTTTGCTGCCATTGAAGCGGATAGACTTCAGCTTGGGCGAATTGTCGAAAGGCGCTTCAAGTCTTTCTAAAGATAGGGGCAATGTGGCGCTAGATAAGGATTTGCAATCGCCAAAGGCGTTATGGTGAATTTCCTTTACGCCTTCGGGGAGATAGATGGTTTTGATCGCAGGGCAAGACGCAAACGCGGATTCGCCGATGATCTCCAAGCCGTTTTTGAAATTGAGCGCCCCACAAGTGCAGGTGAAATTTCCACCCTCCAAAGACCCTAGACCGCTTGAATAGCGCATTGCCGTTATCGTCCTGCAATAGCAAGTCGCGCTGCCACTTACCCTTGCCAAACCGTTGCCAAGCGTAAGGTCGCTAAGCTTTGTGCAGCCAAAATAGGCATAGTCGCCAATTTCGACCATGCTTTCTGGAATCACGGCAGTATCAATCTTCACGCAGCCATCGAAGGCGTGCCCGCCAATGAGCTTTATGGAATTCGGAATGAGGACCGAAGTCAATTTCGCGCAACCCATGAATGCGTTTTCGAGAATTGCGGTGACTTGCTTTCCGTTGAATTCGGATTCAATCTTCGCTAGACGGATGCCTTTGTCCTTAGGCCTCGCTATTGCGTATCCGTCCTCATATTCAACGTAAATGAGCTCGCCTGAAAGCGCAAAGCCGCATTTAGGGCAGACGTAATCGCTTTTTGAGATTTCCGATTTGCATTTCGGACAATGAAGATTGGGCATTCGAACTCCTATGGGAATCATTTTAATGCATGATCGTCGAGATTCTAGGTATTTGCTTTGCGCGCCCATATTGCGCGTGCACATAAATTCGCGTACGATGAGGGTGCATGGACAAGAAAGCAAAGACACTGACCTATCTGATCAACCTCTCGTTTTTCCTGTACTTCGCGATACTGCTTGTCGAGCGCGTTCTTAGTGTTTCGCTTTCCTTTGCAAACGGAATCGATATCTTTGCGGACGCGTTTAATGGTTATACCTACTTGCTGGTATTCGGCTCAATCGCTGGATTCGTTGTCTATTTGCTTGTGTTCTGCCGTCCAAACATCAAAGCATTGGTTAGGGTTCCTGAGGATTTATCGTTTAGAAACCTTTGCATCGCCTCTGGCATCCTGCTTCTATCTGGCATGGTCCATACTGAGTGCACGACGCCGGTCATCCAATTCGTTTCCTATGGCATATTGATCGTCGGAATACTGCTTGAAGTGATTTTGAATTTGGATCAAGACGGAGACAAGGTGCTGCGGTTCCTTTCTTTCGCCTACCTTGTTGCTTTCTCCATGGCGATCCCTGTCATGTATCGGTCCAACATCGATTTGAGGTTCCTATTTCATTTCAATGAGGCGCTTGCATCGGTTGGACTTGTAGGCGCGTTCACCTATCTCATGATCCTGACTTTCGATGGCAAGGATGATCTGTTCTTGGTTTGGCCGATTGTGGCCGTTGCATTGATCGATGCTTTGCTAATCGTGCTCAGATGGCACGAAGAGGTTAACGTCTTCGTGCTGATCTTCATCTCTTTGTCGGTTGTGCTGTTCGCGGTTGGCTTCCTGTATAAAATGTTCCGAAAGAAGAAAAACTGATACACGTCCCCTATGAATGAAAACCATGCCCCTTATTTGATGGACATGGTCTTTTCTTTGTAGCACTCAAGCAAGCCGTTTAGGATATTGTCTTCGATGGAGTTCTTATTGAACACGAGGTTGATTTCTCGAACCATATTCATGTTCTCAATCGGTAGGGCGGTTATCATTTTTGTCTTGAGTTCAGAGTAGCAGCAGCTCTTTGGAAGGACGCTGACGGCGATGTTCTTTTCGACGAGGTCTTTGATGGTTGCGATGTTGTCGATTTCCAGGATGACGTTGAAGTCGTCGATATCCATGTTGATGTTTTCCAGCTGGGACAAGAACAGGGAACGAGTTCCGCTTCCAACGTTTCTTAGAATCATCTTCTCTTTCTTGAGGTCGTTGATGTTGACGATCTTCTTCTTTGCTAAGGGACTCTCATTTGATATGACTGCCATAACGGTGTCGGTATCAAGCAGGACACTAGAGTACTTTCCACGCTTCACGTTTCCTTCAATTACGGCGATGTCAATCTCGTAAGTTGATAATTTGTCATAAAGATTTTTTATAGTGTCCGAAACAATCCTTATATGCGTTCCTTTGTTTTTAATTGAGAAGTCGGCAAGGACTTCGGGGACGATATTGGACTCGCTGGTTCTTGTGATTCCGATGGTAAGCGAGGTTGATTGCTTCTTTGCATCGTTCAATTTGACCTCGATATCGTTGTACAAAGAAAGGATCCTTCTAGCGTATTTTACGAGTATCTCGCCACTTTCGGTGAGCTTGATGTCGTTGCCGTCTCTATTGAAAATGCGAATATCGTTTTCTTTTTCGAGTTGTCGGATGTGCTGGCTGATCGCCGGCTGGGTTAAATTGAGCTGTTTGGCGGCCAGGGAATAGTTGTGCGTTTCGACAACGGTGAGCAATGTGATTAGCTTTTGATCTACCATAGTAAAACCATTATAACGAAAACTTATGGCTCCTAAAATAATTATTAGTTTTTATTTGAATGTTTGCTTATAAAATTTGCCCATCCCAAGATAGCGATACTAGAGGGCAACAATGACAAACGGCTTAGATGCAAAAAAGGAATACTCTTTCAGCTCCGCGCCTGTGATCCAGGCGATTTTGTCTTTGGCTATTCCCTCCGTCATCGGCCAATTGATCCTCGTTGTTTATAACATGGCCGATACCTTCTTCATCGGCATGGCTTGCAATCCGGATATCTTTGGGGCAAACGCGATGGACAACTCGCTTGTCGCTGGGGTCACGATCTGCATGCCGATTTACATGTTCCTCTCGGCGATCTCGAACCTATTTGGCATCGGGGCGGCCAGCGTCATGTCAAGAAGCCTAGGCAAGGGGAATCTTTGGAGGGCAAAGCAGGCGTCCAGATTTGCTTTCTGGGGATGCTTGTTCACGACCGTCTTCTATTGCTTGCTTTCCCTTTTGATTTCGCGTCCTTTGGCGGACTTCTTGTCTGGCGGAAATCCTGAGGTCGCGGAGCACGCGCGTTCCTATGTTCTCTTCTGCGTTGTCATCTTCGGCGTGCCGACGGCGATGAACACATTGTTCTCACATTTGTTCCGCGCGCAGGGAAAATCGCTACATGCCTCCATCGGAATTACTCTTGGTGGCATTTTGAACGTCGCGCTCGATCCCTTATTCATGTTCGTCATCTTCCCACTTAAGGATGCTGCAACCTCAGCTGCTTTGGCCACAGGCGTATCGAATGTTATCGCCCTCATCTATTACATTGTCCTATGGATTGCGCAGCGCAAAACCCTTGTCGTCTCCATTAAGTTCTCGCCCAAGGCTTTCAGCGAAGGAATCCCTGGCGAAGTGCTCCGCATCGGCTTGCCCGCTTGCCTTATGACTTTGTTTGAGAACATTTCCTATATGGTGCTTGATAACCTCGTCGGAACGGTTTTGACCGGGGAAGCGGGGCAAGCAGCTCTTGCTGG
Organism: uncultured Erysipelotrichaceae bacterium; assembly: GCA_902773005.1. GTDB lineage: Bacteria > Bacillota_I > Bacilli_A > RFN20 > CAG-826 > Alloenteromonas. Next base: position 2,841 of record CACYCS010000030.1, on the reverse strand, counting down.
GGTTGGCGTTGCGAAGAAGATCAACATGCTCGCTCATTCCATCGTTAGGGGAATGACGCAGGGGGTGTTGCCTCTAATTGGCTACAACAAGACAAGCGGCAACCGCAAAAGGATGGCGAAAGTCGTTTACGTTAGCGGCGCGATTTCGATTGGCGTCGCGACGATTTGCACGGTTGGTTCATTGTTCTTTGCCGCTCCGCTATCGTCGATCTTCGTCCATGATGCCGAATCCATCGCTAGGGCTGAAGAATTCTTGCGGATCCTTTGCGTTGGCGCGCCTTTCTCCGCCGTCGCCTATACCGTCATCTCCTTCTTCCAGGCGGTCGGGAAGCCATGGAAGAGCCTGATACTCGCCTTGCTAAGGAAAGGCATCCTCGACATCCCGCTTATGTACATCTTCTTCCTGATTGCGGGACGCAACGTGGAATTCGGCCCGGAGCTCGTCGTCATGGCGACTCCGATTGCGGATGGCGTTGCTTGCATCGCCTCCATCGTCCTCTTTGTTTGTTACCTTAAGAAAAACGGGCAGAACCGCGGTCAGTTCGCCGAAACGAACCCCGCGGAGAAAGCGTCTTAGAAAGATATCGAAAAAAGACGGCACTTTGTAAACTGGGCCGTCTTTTTCGATACACGTCTTGCGCGCTTTCTATTTTGAGATCGCTTTCCTAATGAAGTCTTCGATCTTGTCGAAGGGAATCTTGTCGTGCTTTTCGCCACCATCGTATAGGTCGCAATGGGTGGCGCCAGGAACGATGAACAGCTCTTTGTTATCGCCTTTAAGCAACTTGAAGGCATCCTCCCCGAAATAGCGGGAATGCGCCTTCTCGCCATGGACGATCAAGACGGCGTTCCTGATTTCGCTAGCGTAAGTGAATAAACGGGTATTGAGCAAAGCGGTGCCTGCGGTCACGTTCCAGCCTCCGTTGCTATTGAGCGAGCGGACATGATAGCCGCGTGGCGTTTTGTAGTAGTCGTGATATTGCTTCACAAACCAAGGCGCGTCTTCTGGAAGCGGATCGACGACTCCTCCGCCTAAGGCATATGTGCCGTTTTTGAAGTCGATGGTGCGCTGGGCGTTGATTGCGACCCTTGCAGCATGCCTTGCTTCTTCCGAATCGGCGGAATCGAAATATCCGTTGCCTGTGACGCGCGACATGTCGTACATCGTGACGGCTATGGTCGCTTTGATGCGGGTATCGATGCAGGCGGTCTGAATCGCCATGCCGCCCCATCCGCAGATGCCGATGATCGAGATTTGCTCCGGATCGACTTCATCAAGATTGCTTAGATAATCGACGGCGGATTGAAAATCCTCGACGTTGATGTCGGGCGAATTCATGTAGCGGGGCTCGCCTGCGGATTCGCCGGTGAAGGATGGATCAAACGCCAAAGCGAGGAACCCGCGCCTTGCCATCTCTTGGGCGTATAGGCCGCTGGATTGCTCTTTGACCGCCCCGAAGGGGCCGCTTACGGCAACCGCAGGGAATTTGCTTCCGGTCTTAGGCCAATACAAATCGGCGGCCAGCTCAATTCCGAAGTGGTTTTTGAACGAGATCTTCTTGTGGTTTACGGTTGGGTCTAGTGGGAATACCTTATCCCATTTTTCAGTCATTTTGATCATTTTGTTGGACTCCTGTTTTATTTTTCGCTTAGAACGAACTCGATTGAGTCTTTCTTTAGCGCGTTTTCTAACTCACTCTGAGAAGCGTTGATATGGCCAAGCCTCGTATAGGACCAGGCGTGGGCCTTATAGAATACCGAGATTTGATTGCCAGCATATAGGACGATGTCGCCTGGCTCGACATCGATGTTTTTGTCATCGCGGACGATGCTTTGACCGATTGGGCCGGTTTGTTCGAACCCGCCGTATTCCTCCATCTTAATCGTTAGTCCGTTCGTCGCGATGGATTTGAGCGCCTTCACGGATTCGTTTTCTGCCCAAGTGACGTTTTGGGGTTTGCCGTCGATCGTTAGTTTCATGGTAGTCTCCTTTGTTAGATTCGCATCAAGCCAATTGGCGATGTCGGAATAGGATGCGCTGGCAGCGAACCGCTCTCCGGTTAGCCAATTGGCTTCGGGGGCGCTTTTGGCGAGATTCGTTGCGCTAGTTCCGATGGGGGAACTGCCAGAAGTGCAGAAGGGCAGGATCGTTTTCCCTTTTAGATCATAAGCTTCGACGAAGCTATACATGATCTTCGGGGCCTGTCCCCACCAGATTGGATAGCCAAGGACTATGGTGTCGTATTTTGAGATATCCGCGATCTGGTTTAGGATCTCCGGGCGAGAGGAATCGTCGTTTTGCTCCCTATTGGCCCTGCAATCGCCATTGTAGTTGATGTCCTCTTGGGTGTAAACCTGCTTGGGGACGATTTCGAAGAGCTCGCTTTCTAGATGCCTCGAAGCGTATTCGGCAAGCTTTTTGGTGTTGTTTGTGACCGAGAAATAAGCCACGAGGGTGGTGCTTTCTCCCGAAGATTCGGAATGGGCGGATGGGCCTATGCTTGAAGCGGGAGTGCTAGTAGGAGTTTGCATGCTGCTAGAAGGGGTTCCTCCGCATCCGGCCAAAAGCAATGGACATAATAGAAGCAATGTCATCCTCATTTGGCTTCGACCTCCTTTTTCTTGTTTTGGAGTTCGTTGAGCAAGAGGCTCATCTTATTGGCGAGGTCCAATTCCTTTAGGAGGCCAAACGCTTTGGATTCGATCTCGTAGAGTTCGCTTAGAAGGGATTCGGCATAGGCTTTGCCTTTCTCAGTCAAAGCGAGTTCTAGTTCGCGCTTCTCGCCTTTGATTTGGCTGAGCACCACATAACCTTCTTCTTCGAGTTCTTTGACGATCGTG
>CACYCS010000029.1 GCA_902773005.1 uncultured Erysipelotrichaceae bacterium | reverse complement strand
CGCCTATCTCTTTGGCTTCCATTGAAAGAAAGCCTTTGGTCGGCCAGCCTTTGCAGACTCAATCGCCAAACCAAACCCAGGGTTGGCCGAACAAAGGCATCCTCCATTCGGCCGGAGTCTGCTTGGGCGTGTTGGTTTGGCGGGATTATTTTGCCCCGAAAAGAGACGGCGCATCAGTAGACATGTCTAACAGAGCCTAGTTTTTTACATTTTACGAATTCGTTTTGTGTTGCAAATTACATTTTGCGAAGGTTTATAGAATATCCCGAACTCTGAAGTTCAGTTCAAGTATGGGTTGGCGTTGGATTTCATCTGCTTCTTCACGGAGTACATCCGGAAATCCGCTCTCTTAAAGACATCCTCGACGTTATTGTCTTTGGCTGCATCGAACTTAGCACTTCCGATTGCCGCGGAGAGATGGATTTTGCTTTCTTTGCATAAGGTTGCGAACCTATTCTCGCATTCCTCTAGATTCGCGATTCCTTCGCCTTGAGAGATCGCGACGAATTCATCGCCCCCAATGCGGAATGTCTCCGAAAGAGGGAAGGACTCCTTGATGATCCTAGCGAGTTCTGCAATCGCCTCGTCTCCTTTTTCGTGGCCTAGCTTGTCGTTAATGAGTTTCAGATCATTTAGGTCGACCATCGTGATGGCGAAGGTGACATCACCCTCTTTGATTTTGGCATTCAGCTTCTCTTCCACTTCGTAGTAGGCGCGCTTATTGCCGAGGTGAGTCAATGCATCGATATCGGCGATTTGCCTCATTTGCTCAGCCGCTTCTTCTGCCGCAAGAAGGTCGGAGACGTAATGATTGATGTCTTTCTCCATCTTCTTGACCGCATTAACGAGGTCGCCTAGCTCATCATGGGAATTGATCTGGACATTGGAGAATTTATCGAATGTCCCCGAGGAGACGTTCATGTATTCGTTCGCGGTTTTCGTGAGCTTCCTAAGGGGATGAATGACCAAATACATGACAAGGATGAATCCAATTAGGGTCGCAGCAACCGCAACGCCTCCGAGTACTAGTCCTAGCATCAATACCTGCTGGCTCTCCCTTGAGGAAATCTTATCCATCGATAGGTCGATGAGTCCAAAGGCCACGATGTTTTTTCCATCCTCATCGAATATCGGCCGGCCTACGCTAACAAGATGCCCATAGGCTTCCGTTTCCGAGATTTCGGGGGTAAATCCTTCCTCCATGTGGTCGAATACCGTCATGTCGGATTCGGTGAACTCATCATAGGTCCCTGGGGCGCAGCGTTCCTCGATCGGGGCATCATCCACTAGATACACCATCCTCTTATTCTCGAAATCAGCATAGCCAAGGCTCGTGTATTTCGCCTCGTTCTTCGCGTGAAATAGACTAAGGGCATCTAAGAGCCTATCGTATTCAGGCATCTCTAGGACGGAATCGAAATGGGCAACATACTCCTTATACTCAGGGGTGTCCCACTCCTCGTTGCTTACCTTTTCGCTTTCGGGGATCGAAACGTATTTGGCATCGACGGCATTTTTCACCGCTTTCACGTCATTAAGGTCCACATAGATCCCTAGCGTATCGGCTAAATGGGTTGCTTGATCAATATATTGGTCGCGCGTGATGTTAATTAATGTCCTTGAGGAGATGATGACAGCAATCGCCCCAACCGATATGGCGGAAAACGCGAACGCCAAAAGAGCCTTTGCCCATAGCGGAAACCTGAATCTGCTTTTCGCCATATGCACCCATCCTCCTACAAAAGAAAACCCGATGCAAAGCAAAACGGGCCAATGAGATAGTGCAACTGGCTGCCTAGAGTTTAGGCCCTTTAGCTTTGCGTCGCCGGATCGCTCCGGTTTTGCCAAGACATATTATACGAAAATAGAGTTTTCAATGGAAGAATTCGACGCAAAAAACCGCATCATAACTTTTGTTTAATCAATGATTAACTTCCATTGTATTTCTTGGTTAATTTGATTTCGTAGGTACTGTTCTCGGCCGAAAAAGGGAAACTGCGCGATACTGGTTCTAAAACGCCTCGATGAACCGGTAGACTGGGGGTTAACGGATTGTGGCCTAGGCTTATATTGCTCAGGCAACCGAGTTGACGTTGCCTATAAATAGCGGGAGCCCGTTTCGGTCAGTGATCGAATAGATGAAGGGGCGGTTTAATATCACGTCTAGCCTTGGGTTCTCTTCGTACGAAACAGGTACAAACTCCATCTCGATCTTTGTGTATGCAGCCGCCTCAATGCCGGTTTTGTCCACGCCGATGCCGGCCTCGTGAATCGCTTTGGAGATGTGGAGCTCATCTTCCTTTGCCCCATAGGCCATTGAAGAGAAATCTGCGGCTATGGGAACGAATGGGCTCATGACGCCTTTTGATATCGCGTATTTCTTAAGATCGTAGGAGGCCTTTGCTTCGAATTCCGGCATTTCGACGTGCACGTTATATTCCTTTTTGTTTCCTTGGCGGCTGATCAGGTCGCGGTAGCATTGCTCGTTCCCCAATAAGCTCTCATACGAAATGCCTTCCTCAGGAAGGAGGACATTGAATGTCAATCCACCATATAAGCCGAGTGGGACAACTTTATAATCCTCGAATTCATCGACGTAGAGGCCACGGAAGAAATTGCCGATGTAAATTGCCTGCTCCAGGGCTCCGCTAGCGTTAGTGAAGGGCTTCTCCCCTTTCGTGGAATAGAATGTGCTCCACCAGTTGGCTTTCATGTAAGTGCTATTGAGGAGCCATAGCACCCCCGCGGCATCCTTGAAGTCATCGGCTGTCTTATCAAGTAGCCCATGCGTCTTCTCGTTGATCCAATCCGCCAAAAGAGCATGCATGTACTCTCTATCTAGCTTCCCGGCATAGGCTTCGGCGAAATAGGTCTTCTCAAGGGTGTCGAGGTATTCCTGCTTCATCCCTTTCTTAAAGAGCGAATCCACGAAATAGGATTGGGCGATGTCAAGCTTCGCGAGGAGATGCTTCGATTCTTCGTCCACCGTTTCTAACGAAGTCTTTAGAAGCATGTTCTTGATCTCGCTTAAGTGGGCATTGCCCGCAAGGGATGCATCATAATGCAAAAACGATGCGAGTTCCTGCTTCGAATCGCCTTCCGCCCCTTCATAAGCCATCGAGAAGCAAGTCGCGATCGATAAAGGCGAAGCAATGCCATTATCCTCTGTGGTTAGGTTAGCCGCGGCGAATTCGGAAGCGAAATCCACGAGAGACGCGACATAGTTTTCGCTTAGTTTGTCCACATTCTCGTTGATGGGCTTCTTGGGTTGTGTAAGCGCTGCATCACTAAGGGAGAATGGCTGTAGATTAGTGGACGCGATCACGATCGCGGTGACGCTAGCGGCGACTAGCAATGCGCCGGCTGGGATACCAAATAGGAGACCCCTGTTTGGTTTTCGCGTAACGGAAGCGCCTTGAGGCTCTTGGATTTTGCTTCTTAGCGAATCGAAATTGCCTTTATGCTGTTCGTTTAGCTTTTTGCCGAATTCTTTCTTGAACATAGTCATTCTCCTTTGCTTAGCAGCTTCCTTGCCTTTGCCTTGATCCGGTGGATTCTGACCCTAAGGGAACCTTTCGTGCATCCAAGCCTATTGGCTAGGTCTTCGGAAGGGATGTCATCCACGATGTAGTCATAGAGCAGCTCGTAATCGTCTTCCCCTAGCCCTTTCCTAAGGTCATCGAGGAAGAAAGAGAAGCCGTCTCTAGCAGGGACTTCCTCAGGCAAGGGATCGACCTCTTTCCGCTTGAGGTAGTCCATGCATTTGTTCTTGGCCGTCTGAAGGAGGAAGTATTTGATCGATTTCACCTCTCCCTTCTTCTCATAGTTGAAGAAGGCAAGGAACGTGTCTTCGACGATCTCCTCGCGGTCAAAGCTGCTGGAGACGAATTTTGAGACTACGAAAGCGACCAGGCCATGAAACTCGTCATAAATGTCCTCATAGACTTTCATGAGGCGAGAGGCATCGCCTAGAGCCAAAGCGTTCTGCAGGTCTCTTTCTAAGCTCATCTTGGATAGCCATCCATGCAATAAGACTGTTCGGCTGGCAAAAATGTTACATCAAGAATAAAAATAGGATAAGAGCTGTCAACATCGTTAACCTGAACCGTTGGGTATCACGCAATAACTAATGGATATCAAATTGCCGAGGACGATCCACTTTGGTCAACCGAGGACGATCGGATTTGGACGACGACAACTCAATCACTTTGTGGTGGAACTTATCGGGCTCGAACCGACGACCTCATGCTTGCAAAGCACGCGCTCTCCCAACTGAGCTAAAGTCCCAGCCAAATTCGTCCTACCCTTTCATATATTAACAACCGAGCAGTTTAGAACCTTCTGCTGTATGCTTATGCGGCATCGGTAGGAGGGCCTAGGCCCTCGGTTTTTTGGACGCAGGCATGCGTCTGAGAAACGCGGAACACCACGTGCCCCTTTTGGGATTAGATCCCGTGAAAAAAGTGTGGGTCCCGCATCGTCCTCATGACGCTGTTTTCATCTAGGCGGGAGAGAATCCCGTATTTCTCTGAAAGTAACGCGAGGGGCCGAATGACGGGGCGCCGTTGCGAAAACCGCCAGAAAGGAAACGAAAATGTCTATCAAGAAAGAAGGCATCGTGTCGGTCGACGTCTCCAAGTCCGACCTCACGTACCAGCCCTGG
>CACYCS010000028.1 GCA_902773005.1 uncultured Erysipelotrichaceae bacterium | reverse complement strand
AAGGAGAGCGCCAATGTCATTTACCGTTCACTATGCTGGCAAAACGCGGACGTTCGACCGCAAAGTCGCCATCAAAGACCTAGCCAATGAAATTGATCCCGAAAGGAAGATCGTCGCGGCGAGGATCAATAACCGCACCCGCGAGCTCGATTATGAGATCTATTACGATTGCTCCGTCGAATTCCTCGAAATCGACGATTATGAGGCAAGCAAAATCTATGAGGCTTCGCTCCGCTTCGTCGTCGCGATGGCTTTCTCGCGCGCCTATCCCGATTTGAAAATCCGTTTCTCCTATAACGTTTCGCGCGCCATATCGGTCAACTTCATCAATCCCGGGGTCTCGGCGACCACCGCGATGCTCATTCGCGTGAAGCACGAAATCGAGCAGATCATCGCCGCCGATTATAAATTGAAACGCAACATCGCCTCGAACGATGACGCCGCGGAAATCTACCGCGAAAGAGGCTTCGACGATAAGCTCGGCCTTCTCGAATATCGTCCTGAGAAAACCGTCCACCTCTATGAGTGCGACGGATACGAGAACTACATGTACAGCCACATGGTCCCTTCGACTGGCTACATCAAAGAATATAAGTTGCGCCTATACGCCCCTGGGTTCCTTCTCCAATATCCGCGCCCGGAAAAAGGCGGGACCATCCCCGATTTCAAGGATGCCCCCACTTTCTCTCGCGCCCTCAAAGAGAGCCACGACTGGGCGAAGATCGTCGGAAGCGACACCGTCTCCGGCATCAACAACTCCATCAAGCAGCGCGGCCCAATCGAATTCATCAACCTCTGCGAAGCGCGCCACAACCGCATGCTCTGCGAACTCGGCCAGCTGATTGAGGACGACATCGATGACATTTCCCTCATCTGCGTCGCCGGTCCCTCTAGCTCTGGCAAAACTACCTTCGCGAACCGCCTCCGCATCGAACTATTGTCCCGTGGCATCAATCCGATTCGCATCTCGCTCGACGACTACTACCTCGAAAAAGGAAAGACCCCGCTCGATGAATATGGCAAGCCCGACCTCGAATCGATCGACGCACTCAACGTTGAGCTATTCAACCAGAACATGGTCTCGCTCATCAATGGCGAAGAGGTTCAGCTCCCCCGCTTCGACTTCCAAACCGGCAAAAGCGTGCCAGGCCGCATCCTGAAGGTTGGCAAAAACGAGCCAATCATCATCGAAGGCATCCACGCATTAAATGACAGAATGACCCTCGACATCCCGAAGTCCGCGAAGTTCAAGATTTTTATCTCGCCGCAAGCCCAGATCAACCTCGATGATCACAATCCGCTCTCGCTCACCGATCTTCGCCTCATTCGCCGCATCGTGAGGGACTACAAGTTCCGCAACGCCTCGGCGGAAGAGACAATCCTTATGTGGCCTAGCGTCAGGCGCGGCGAATTCCGCTGGATCTATGACACCCAGGAAGGCAGCGACTACGTCTATAACTCCATGCTATCCTACGAATTGCCTGTCATGAAGAAATACGCGGTGCCTCTGCTCGATGCGATTGACAAGGAATCGCCTTGCTACCCCGTCGCGCTTCGCCTCATGCGCATGCTCAAGTTCTTCATCGATATGGATGACGAATGGGTTCCGAGCAATTCGCTGATGAGGGAATTCATCGGCGGCAGCTGCTACGCAGACGTCTGATAAGCAAAAAACAACGGGGACGTGCATCGATATTCGCTGATGCGCGTCCCCGTTTTCTTTATTCTTGTTCGCCTTCGGAATTCTCCGTGAGCTCTTTTTTCTTGGGCTTAGCCTTGGCTAGGCTTGCAAGACGGTTCTTCTCGAATTTGTAGCAGAAACTCAATTCGCCGAAATAAAGTCCGCGCATGGTCTGATACCGCTTCTTCTCCTCGTCGGAGACGGTCGCCATGTAAAGCGAGGCGAATATCTTCTCAAGCCGGAAGAAGGACTCATAGAGATTCAGTAGACCAACCGAGAAGAAATAGTTCTTCCTGGAATAGATGAGCAATGGCGAGCTGTGCGCGATTTCCGAGGACATCTCGTAGACCTTCGAATAAGAGCCAAGCCCCGCGACGCGTTCCACGCCATCGCGGAAATTGAACTTGAAACCCTCGATCTTCATGACGTCCGGCACCCCAAGGAGCCACCCGTATTCGATGTAGCGCTTCATGTCCTTGCTCTTTAGGCCAATCGATTTCATGCCTTCCTTGATCTCGATGAAAACCTCATCGGTCTCTTCCTTAGTGGGGATACCTCCGCGGAAGGCGATGCCATAGCGGATATGCCTTAGGTATTTCTCAATGACGGGTTGGCCATATTTCACGATGACCTGCAGGATGCATTCGTTCTCGTGAAGGGTGCGCCAAGTGGAGAATGCCTCGGTCTCGAATCCGGATTCAAGGAGGGTGGACACGCATTTGGCCATCTGAAAGCCTTTGTTCAGGATGTCGACGATCAAAGTGGTCTTCGGGTCGCCCTGCTTATAGCGCGACAACATCCCCAAAATGAAATTCAGGAACAGGTCGATTGTCGACATCGACGGATTGAACCGCGATGTGAGCGTGCCCATGCGATAGGCGAGGTGCTCGTTGGTGAAATACTTATCGACCGCGAGGGATGCGATGAGGGAAACGTAATCTTCGTCCTTGGCGAAGTCCTCTTTGATTTTCTCAGGATGGGAAGCTAGATATAGGGAATGCTCGTTGACGAGATATTGCGTGAGCAGAATTGGGTTCACGCCGAGCTGCGCCATCGCGGGATTCGCCCCGCGCATGTCCTTGACGCCGTCGATGGCGTAGCGGAAAAGCTCATAAAGGAACTCGTACCCGAATGCCTCGGGGACCTGCATCTCCTTTAGGACCGCGCAATATCTTTGGTATTCCTGTTCGTTTTCCATCTTGTCCCTATTATAACCGATTGGAAACTCTTGTGGGATTCAACTGCCGAGTAGTTTCTACGTTTTTGTGCAGGCCGTTCACCACAAAGTGTGTAGGCTGTTCACCACAAAGAGAGACAAAACGGGACGCAATTTCAGCAGTCCCGTTCGAATATCGATACACGTACCGCTTATTTCTTGCGGTGCGGCTTGAATGCCTTGGTCGCCTTGACCGCTTCGAGCCAGCCTTCGTAAAGCTCATCCACTTCTTCTTTCGGCATTGAGGGGATGTATTGCTTCTGGACGAGGTGGTTCGCGTAGATGTCGGATTTGCATTTCCAGAACCCGCATCCTAGCCCTGCGAAATAGGCTGCGCCAAGGGCGGTGGTCTCAAGGCACTTCGGCAGATGGACTTCGCATTGGAGGATATCGGCTTGGAATTGCATCATGAGGCCATTCGCGGAGGCTCCGCCGTCGACGCGGAGGGCTTTTAAGTCGAGGTTTGCTTCCCTCTTCATGGTTTCGATCACGTCTTTGGACTGATACGCAACCGAGTACAATGCGGCCCTTGTGATGTTATGGCGGTCGGCGCCTCTAGTGAGGCCGAAGATCGCGCCGCGGGCTTCATCGTCCCACCACGGGGTCCCGAGCCCGACGAAAGCCGGAACGAAATAGACGCCTCCGGTGTCAGGGCGCTTGCGAGCATACATCTCGGAATCGGTGGAATCCTCGATCCAGCGCGCTTCGTCGCGGAGCCATTGGACGATTGCCCCGCCGATGAAGACCGAGCCTTCTAGGGCATAGGTCGTGATGCCATTCTCGCGCCAAGCAACCGTGGTGAGTAGCCCCTCTTTCGAGATAAGCGGGGTCTCGCCGATGTTCATGAGCATGAAGCATCCGGTGCCATAGGTGTTCTTGGATTCGCCTTTATTGAAGCAGCATTGCCCGAACAAAGCTGCCTGCTGGTCGCCGGCGACGCCATAGATATGGACGTTGCCCGCGAAGAAGGAGGCTTCGCCATAGTCGCTGGAATTGTCGCGGACCTCAGGGAGCATGCGCATCGGGATGTTCCAGATTTCGCAGAGGGACTCGTCCCACTTCATGTCGAAGATGTTGAATAGCATCGTGCGGCTCGCGTTGCTCACATCGGTCGCGTGGGTCGCGCCTTTCGTCATCTTGTAGATCAGCCACGAATCGATCGTGCCGAAGAGCAATTCTCCTTTTTCCGCGCGTTCCTGCCCGTTTTCCGCGTGGTCTAGGATATAACGGATTTTGGAGGCGGAGAAATATGGGTTCATGCGAAGGCCGGTCTTGGACTGGATGTAATCCATTTTGTCGAGCCGTTCGTCGCAAAGTTCTTGGGTTTGCTTGGATTGCCAGACGATCGCGTTGCTGATCGCTTTGCCGGTCGCCTTTTCCCAAACGACCGCGGTCTCGCGCTGATTGGTGATTCCGATCGCGGCCACGTCATCCATGCTCGCCTCGCTTACGACGAGGAGCTCGTTGATGACGTCGATGACGCTGATCCAGACTTTGTCGGCATTCACTTCCACCCAGCCGGGCTTTGGAAAGATGCAGTCGAGCGGGCGCTGGGCCTTGAATTTTTCCTCGCCTTTTTCGTCAAATAAAATGGCACGGGTCGAGGTCGTGCCTTGGTCAATGGCCAAGATATACTTTCTCATGGCCCCAATTATAGCCTCCTTTTGGGCGATTGGGGCAAATAACTATCGAATTCTGCAAGTTTTTGTTAACGCATGCGATATAGCAAAAGAATTGCAAACATTGCTTGCATCCATTTTGGACGTGTCGAAAAAGCCTTGGCAACGCCTAGGCTCATTTCGTTAATCGGTCGATATTATTCCTTGCGGTCCTTATAGAAGCGCTCGATGTCGTCAATCTCGCGGATCACGCCTTCGGTAAGGACTTCGCAGCTAGTCGGGGTAATCAATAGATCATCCTCAATTCTGACTCCGATCCCTAATTCCTTTATATATAGGCCAGGCTCGTCCGAGATCACGTTTCCTGCTTCAAGCGGGATCGCGCGCTCTCCCGGGTCGTGGGTATCGAGCCCAATATGGTGGGAGACACTATGGAAATAGTAATTCCCGATATCCTCTTTCTTGGTGATGATGCCCTTGGCCAAGCATTCGCTTGCGAGGAATTCCTTGGTCAGGCTATTGAGTTCGGCGATCGTGACGCCGGGCTTAGCGAAGTTCGCGACCGCTTTGTTGCAGTCGAGCACGATCTTATAGATGGTGCGCTGAAGATCGGTGAATTCGCCATCGGCGGGGATGGTGCGCGAGATATCCGCGTTGTAATAGCCGTGCCTTGCACCTAGATCCATGAGGATCAGATCGCCTTTGGCCACGGTTCCCATGGGCTTAGGGTAATGCAATGTGGTCGCGTGGACCCCTGCGGCCATGATGGTGTTGAACGCGGTTCCTTGGTAGCCGGATTCATCGTTGATCGTATGGAGGAATGTGTCCGCAAGCTCATATTCCTTGACCTCGGGACGGGCTTGGGCCATGACGGCCAAGATGCCCATGCGGGTATGCTCGATCGCTTCGCGGAGCTCATCGACCTCGGCTTTGGATTTCACCATGCGGCAACGGGTGATGGTCGGATAGATGTCCTCCACGGTGATGCCCTGGTAGATGCGGACGAGGTTATCGCGATAATCATGGGTCGATGTCGCCTCAGCAATCTTGAGTTCCGATTCCAGATCGAGATAGACGGTTTTGATGTCGCCGAAGTCGCTGAAAGATCCTGACAGCGCGCTATCGACGCGGGCGTTGAGCGCCGAATTGAAGAGGACGTTCTTGATGCCCGAGATCTCTTTGGCTTCGCTAGTTTGGATGCGCTTGCCATACCACTTCTCCTTGTTGGGGTCGAAGGGTGGAATCAATAGGAATTCGCGATGCTCGCCTTCGCTATTCATGAGGATTAAGGAGCAATCCTCGTCATCGACGCCGGTCAGGTAATAGAAATTGCGGTTGACCTCGAATGGATAGGTCTCATCGGCGGTAGACTTTTTGGCGACGCCGGAGAAAAGGATGGCGATGCTGCCCTCCTTCATCTGATTGAAGATTTTGGCCCTGCGGGCAGCGTATTCGGTTGCGGTGATCATTATGAGTCCTCTAGGATGCATTCGACTTCGACGGGGCGGGGCGGGTTTGCAGCGAGCCCCAAAGCCTCGAAAGCGTTATCGATTTTACCATCGCTAAGCAAAGATAGTGAGACGGAGATTCCAAAATTTTCGTTGCTCACGGAATAGCCGTATTT
>CACYCS010000027.1 GCA_902773005.1 uncultured Erysipelotrichaceae bacterium | reverse complement strand
TATTTCGCGCATCATAACGCGCGCAAGGCAAGCATCGCCCACTTTCAAGAAGCGCGATATTCTTTCGAAGAAAATATCGTTAATTATTCCCGACATTGATAAATTTTGTTGTACAATATGCACGACATTCACCAGGAGGTAACCATGGGCATTCAAATAGCGGCCATGATTTTGGCCGGTGGCAAAGGCACCCGGCTTAAAGCTTTGACGCGCAAAACCGCGAAACCGGCGGTTAGCTATGGCGGTAAATATCGCATCATCGATTTTCCGCTTTCCAATTGCGCGAACTCGAACATCAATCACGTAGGCGTCTTGACCCAATATGAGTCAAGCGAGCTGAACACCTACATCGGAAACGGCAAGAACTGGGGCCTCAACGGCGTCAACTCTTTGACTTCCGTCCTCACCCCAAAGCAGACCGAGGAAGGCAGCAGCTGGTACAAAGGCACCGCCGACGCGATCTATCAGAACATCGATTGGCTTGATGCCCTCGATCCCGAATACGTATTGATTCTTTCCGGCGACCATATCTACTGCACGACCTTCAACGCGATGCTTTCGCGCCACAAATCCTCGAAGGCCGACTGCACGATCTCGGTATATCCGGTCCCGATGGAGGAGGCAAGCCGGTTTGGCATCCTCGAAACCGATGCCGACGGCATCATCACCGCCTTCAAGGAAAAGCCAAAGCAGCCAAAGAGCAACTTGGCTTCCATGGGCATCTATATCTTCACCTACAAAACCCTTAGAGCGGCGCTAGTCGAAGATGCGAAGAACCCGGATTCCGAGCACGATTTCGGCAAGAACATCATCCCGATGATGATGGCTTCCGGCAAGAAACTCGTCTCCTATACCTATCACGGCTATTGGAAAGACGTCGGAACGATCTCCTCACTCCATCAGGCCAACATGGACCTTTTGCTCTCGGGCGATCCCGCGATCAACCTCTTCACCGTCCAGGCCAACCAGCACATCTACACCGAGGACAACAATTCCTACCCGCAATATATCGGCAAAAAGGCCGTCGTCCGCGATTGCCTCATCAATCAAGGCGCCGAGATCGAAGGCAAAGTCGAACATTGCGTCATCTCTAGCGACACGCTTATCGCAGAGGGCGCGACCGTCGTCAATTCCGTCATCATGGCGGGCGCGGTTATCGAGAAAGGCGCCGTCGTCAAGAACGCGATGGTCGCCCCCAATAGCCTCGTCGCCGCAGGCGAAGAGGCGGTGGGAACCCCTGAGGACATCCTGCTTATCGCCAACGGCAAAGGGAGGATCAACTAACCATGAAAAACGTCATCGGACTCATCAATCTCCATAGCGGCGTCGACCTCGGCCCGCTCACCGATTCAAGGCCCCTCGCGTCCACGAGCTTCCTCGGCAGGTACGCGGTCATCGACTTCCATCTGTCGAACCTCTGCAACGCCGGCATCTCGACGGTCGGAATCCTCGTCAAGGACCACCTCCGCTCCGTTTTGAAGCACCTTGGCAACATGTCCTCCTGGACCACGAACACCAAGATTGGCCGCAACGTCGTCATGTACAACGAATCGGCCCATGCTAGCGACATCCCCAATAACGACCTCAACAACATCCGCTGGAACGATTGGGCGCTTTATGATTCGAACGCCGACTACATCGTGATCGTGCCGGGGCACGTCATCGCGCCCCTCGATTTGAAGCCCATCATCGATGAGCACATCGATCGCGGCGCCCGCATCACCGTGGTCGCGACCAAGATCAAAGACGCCTCGCGCGAATACCTCGACGAGATGGTTCTCCGCCTCAATAGCGAAGGCTGCGTCGAGGATGCCTATAACAATGACGGAAAGACCGCGGGCGAAGCGATCGTCGGCATGGGCGCTTACGTCATCAACCGCACCGTCTTCGCCGATATGATTCACAATTTCTCGCGCGTCAATAATTCAATCGACCTCAAGACGCTCATCTATCAGGTCGCGCTAGAAGGGAATTACAAGATCTATACCCACATGTACGAAGGCTATTCCCGCTGCATCGATTCCTTCGACCACTATATCAAGTACAGCTTTGAACTCCTAGACCGCGAGATCCGCGACCAGCTCTTCCTTCCCGATCATCCTTTCTACACCCTTACTCAGGATACCGCTCCCGCAATCTATGGCGAGGGCGCGAGCTGCCAGAATAGCTTCATCTCCAATGGCGCTCTGGTCGAAGGCACCGTCATCAATTCGATCATCGGCCGCAACGTGAAGATCGGAAAAGGCGCGGTGGTCCGCGACTCGATCGTCTTCTCGGGCACTAGCATCGGCGAGAACGCCCTCGTCGACCATGCGCTTCTTGATAAGCGCGTGATCGTCACCCGCAACCACAAAGTCGTCGGCACCGAAGAGAAGACCGAGTACGTCTTCCAGGGAGCGATCTTATGAGAATCGCGATGGTCGCAAGCGAGATCAACCCCCTGATCAAAACGGGCGGCCTCGCCGACGTGATCTACGCGCTCTCCCAAGAGCTTCGCAAAGTGGGGGACGACGTGATCTGCGTCCTCCCCTTCTATAAGAAGATCGCTTCTAGCGGCAAATGCGATTACCGCTACATAGGGAGCTTCGACGTCAACATGAACTGGCGTCGCCAAAGCGCCCAAATCTATTCCGCCAAAGTCAATGGATTGCCCTTCTACATGATCGGCAACGACTATTATTTCGGCAGGGATGGGGTCTATGGCTATGATGATGATGGCGAAAGGTTCGCCTTCTTCACCCTCGCATCCTACGCCCTTTTCGATTTCATCGACTTCACCCCGGACATCGTCCACGTCCACGATTGGCAATCTGGCATGCTCCCGGTGCTACTTAAGGTCAATGGGGCGAATAGCCCGCGCTTCCAGCGCGCCCATAGCGTCCTCACGATCCATAACCCCGCCTTCAAAGGGTATCTAGGCCGCGAGGCGCTTTATGATCTCTATAACCTGCCCGAGGAGCTTTACGATAACGGCTCGGTGAGATTCGACGGCATGGTCTCGACCCTCAAGGCCGGTATCGTCTTTAGCGACAAGATCACCACCGTTTCGCCAGAGCACGCGAAGGAACTCATGACCGTTGAACTCTCGCAAGGGTTAAGCGGCGTCCTCGAATACCGCCGCGGCGACTTCTTCGGAATCGTCAATGGCATCGACGAAGAGGAGTGGGATTCCTCTTCCGATAAGCGCCTTGCCGCCCATTTCACCATCAAGAATTTCATCTCCGGCAAAGCGGCGAACCGCAAAGCGCTCTGCGAAGCGGCTGGCCTCCGCGATAACGGCGGGCCTTTGTTCGGCCTCGTATCCCGTCTTACCTACCAAAAAGGCATCGACCTTGCGATCGCGGTGGGACGTGGCATCTTGGAGCGCGGCGGAATGCTCGCGTTCCTAGGGAGCGGCGAATATGAGCTTGAGCAGGGCGTAAAGAGACTCTGCGAGGATTTCCCCGAGACCTGCTCCGCCTACATCGGCTATTCCGATGACCGGGCGCATCTCATCTATGCTTCAAGCGATTTCTTCCTGATGCCATCCTTGTTCGAGCCATGCGGCATCGGACAGATGGTCGCGGAACGCTACGGCGCATTGCCGATCGCTCGCGATACCGGCGGACTCCACGACACGATCGTAAGCTTCAATGGGAGCAATGAGGATGAAGCCACTGGCTTCCTCTTCCGCGATTACGATTACGGCGGACTCAATTATGGTGTCCATGAGGCCGAGAGGGTCTTCCGTGACAAAGCAATCTTCCGCGCGATGCAGAAGAACGCGATGCGCGTCGACCATGGCTGGGCATCTTCGGCGAACCTATATCGCGGGATGTACCTGGAACTCGTGAACCGCTAATGCGATTTGCATAGGTTATTGAAATAGTGAGTTAATGGCAGTGCCGGATCCCTTGTGGTCCGGCACTATTTATTAGTGATGCACCATAGGATCGTTAGTGACGCCAAGCAAAGGAAACTTGTTCGATGTTGCTTTAGCTAGGGCTCGAATAATTCGATTCAAAACGCAAGCGTACAGGAAATTCAAAACCGTAATGGATTGACCGATGCTTTTGACGCCAACGATTGGTTGATAGATAATTTGTTTGGTTGGCGTAATAATGAAAAAACGGTATTTCAAAACGTCTTGGGATTCGTTGCTTTTACAAGCGATAATTCTGCTTGGGCTTGGGGGTACGGTGTACGTTTTGGTTCAATCCATCAGATTGTCCTGGCCCCACTTGGCTCCCGAAGATCGCGGGCTTGGCGTCTTCTTGCTGTTCGTTTTTTCATTTGGCGTTGTTTTGCTTGCTTATTTGGAAGCCACCTTTTGGGTAGGAGCGATAACGCTGGAAGAGAAATGCATTCGGACGCGGGGCGACATTAGACTTCCTAACGAAAAAATACAATATAAGGCCTCGGTTGAGTATGAGAAGATACTCGAGGTATCGATAATTCCTCTAAGAAGGGATTCAAAAAACAGAAACGTAAGATTTTCCAGGCCGATTCCTTATCTTTGCATAGCCAAAAGCAGAGGGAGAACTCTCTTTGCGTTGCATTTTATGTCAAGCGCCACCGTTTGAAGCATGCTTACTGAATTGAACAAAAGATGCTTAGCTGCAGGCAATGACATCGCGATTGATGTCGATAAGCTGATGGGCGATTTTGCGAAAGCTCGATGGGCAACAAAAGAATGAGGCGATAGCAGATAATCAGATATAGCGCGCTTAAGCGCCGCTTTCGTTAATCGAATTCAAGGTATCGTTCAATTCGACTTCGACTGGCAACGCGATCCTATGCCACAATGGCTTAGGAATGAGGCGCCACGTTCACGATTTCTTCATTCATGAAGAATATGACCTACCTTCTTTCGCGCGCTTGCCCTATAATTCAAGCCATGGCATACGAATTTAAGAAAATCGAGGCGAAGTGGCGGAAGCACTGGGCCGACCACTCGACCTATTACTGCGACACCAGTGACTTCTCGAAGCCCAAATACTACGCGCTTGACATGTTCCCCTATCCTTCTGGGCAAGGCCTCCACGTTGGCCATCCCGAAGGCTACACCGCGACCGACATCATCTCGAGGATGAAGAGGATGCAGGGCTATAACGTCCTCCATCCGATGGGCTGGGATGCCTTTGGCCTCCCCGCCGAGCAATTCGCGATCAAGAACAATCAGCACCCCGAGATCTTTACTCGCGCGAACATTGCCCACTTCAAAGATCAGATCAACGCCCTTGGCCTTTCCTATGACTGGAGCAAGGAAATCGCGACGATTGACGAGGATTACTACAAGTGGACCCAATGGATCTTCTTGCAGATGTTCAAGCACGATCTCGCCTACGTGAACGATATCCCAGTCAACTATTGCCCTGAATTAGGTACCGTGCTCGCCAACGAAGAGGTGGTGGATGGCAAATCCGAAGTAGGCGGATTCGACGTCATCCGCATGCCGATGCGCCAATGGATCCTCAAGATCAC
>CACYCS010000026.1 GCA_902773005.1 uncultured Erysipelotrichaceae bacterium | reverse complement strand
GATGGTCCAATACTCCTGAGGGACGAAAGCGTCGATTTCCTTTTGGCGGTCGACGATCATCCTAAGGGTCGCAGACTGAACGCGGCCCGCGGACTTCAAACCAGTATTCTTCTTCAAGAGTGAAGACACCTTAAAGCCGATGATGCGGTCTTCAAGCCTTCTTGTTTCTTGGGCTTGGACGAGATTCATGTCAACCATCTTCGGATTGGCCAAGGCCTCGAGGATAGCTGGCTTAGTGATTTCGTGGAACTGAAGCCTCTTCGTCGTTTCTAGAGGCAAGCCCAAAACGGTCGCGAGATGGTAAGAGATGGCCTCTCCTTCGCGGTCAGGGTCGGTTGCGAGGAAGACTTCATCGGCGGATTTGGCGGCAGCCTTCAGTTTGGCCACAACGCCTGCCTTTCTTGGAGAGATTTCCCAGTCCGGCTTGAAATTATTCTCGACATCGATGCCAAGGCCGCCTTTGCCCTTGGTGGAGAGGTCGCGAATGTGGCCTTCGGAGGCCAGTACTTTGAAATCATTGCCCAGATAGCGGGTGATGGTTTCGGATTTTTTGGGGGATTCAACAATAACGAGCTTCATAAATTCGACAAGACTATATTAGTCCGCAACTGCATTGTCAAAGGCAAAGAATCTCTTTTCCTTATATATAAATAAAGGATTATTTATAACCGCTAAATAATATTTTTTGAGTCGAGCCAAAACAGCAGGTCCTCCTTTGTTTCAATCATTGTTCCGCCTTCCTTGATGATCTGATTGCAGACGCTCTCATCTTCCGTCCGATAAGGCACGGCAGCGAGTTCACGATTGAATTCCAAAGCGAAGGCCGCGGTGATCATCGATCCAGAATGCTTTTTGGCTTCGACAAGCAGGGTTCCTTTGCTTAGACCCGCGATGATGCGGTTTCGCGCCGGAAAGGTTTTCTGCGTGGGCTCAGCTTCATCGGGATACTCGGAAATGACGAGCCCGCATCCGCCAGCCAAGCGCCTCTGCAGGTCGCGATTGTCCCTTGGGTAATAATAGTCCAGCCCATTGCCAAGCACCGCCACATGCTTTCCGAAATCGATACAGCCTTCCGCTACGGCCGTATCTATGCCCGTGGCAAGCCCAGAAACAACGGCATATCCTCCTTCCGCGGCGCTTCTAGCAAGGTAGGTAGCGACGGATAAGCCATAGGGCGAAGCGTCTCTACTCCCGACCATCGATACGCATTTGGCGTAATCGGATATCAGGGAAAGCCTTCCGCGATAAAAAAGACATATGGGTGGACGCGCCATCTCTCGAAGCGCGGACGGGTATTCGTCGTCGAGTAGAGTCACAAAACTCGACTTGCATTTCGAGAGCGTGCGCATCGCATCATCAGGGTCAATTCTCTTTTTCTGGTGTAACGCGTCCATGATTTTCGTCCAGTCCCCATGATAGAGAATGGACAGGTAAGCAATGATTTCAGAGCCGTTCATAAAAAGCCTCCTCACTTACTTATTGCTGTCGAGAAGGCAAAAACGCTCCTACTTTTTTTCAAAAGAGGACGATTCTTTTATTAATAAAAGAAAAAAGTTTAAAAAAGTGTAAGTTGCTCGCGATAAAACTTGGCTACGGGGCCAAATGTTTTCCTGTGGACGCCTTCGATCGGGCCAAACTGCTTTAGCTCTTCCATGTGCTTGGCGGTGCCATATCCTTTATGGATGCCGAAGGTGAAATTCGGATACTGCTTCTGAAGCTCATCCATGTAGCGATCTCTCGTGACTTTGGCAAGGATAGAAGCGCCTGCGATATTCAGACATTGGGCATCGCCTTTGATGATCGGAATAACGGGGACTTTGAATCCGGGGATCGGCATAGCATCCGAAAGCACGAGCTGGAAAGGCACATCGATTTGCGATAAAGCATCCTTCATCGCGTCGCGGGACGCCTCATAAATGTTATGCGTGTCAATATAGTCGGCCGATCTCATAGCGATGCCATAGCCAAGGGCGTCGCGCTTCACGATTTCAAAAAGAGCGTCGCGTTTCTTCTCGGATAGCTTTTTCGAGTCATTGATGTCGGGATTCTCATAGTCTTTGGGGAACACGACGGCGGCCGCGCATACAGGGCCAGCTAGTGGGCCTCTACCCGCTTCATCGCACCCCGCGATCAAAAGGACGCTTGCGCTATAGAATTCGCGCTCTTTATCAAGCATTGGGTACCTCCAGCGAGATACGGCCCAATAATCCGTCTTTGAACTCCTTTATGAGCAAATACGCTGCCTTCGATTCAGAGGGGTTAGCGCCTTCAAGAAGGCCCCTTACTTTGGCGATTTCAATCAATACAATTTGCGAATCCATTCCGGTAATGTCTGCAATTCCGAAGCGGTTTTGCAGGCTTTGCGGATAATTTTCCTTCAAATATCCAATTAATGCATAGGAAAGCTCTTCGGTCGGCAGAACCTCTTCTTTCATTGAGCCAAGAAGGGCTAAGCGAATTGCTTCCGCCCCGTTTGGATAGTTCATGGGAAGAATCCCAGGGGTGTCAAGCAAGGTGAAGTCGTCATTTAGCTTGATCCATTGCTCTGCTCTAGTGACGCCAGCCTTGTTTCCAACCTGAGCAACCTTGCGGCCGCGGAGATTGTTTATGAGGGTGCTCTTTCCGACGTTAGGAATGCCAATAACCATGACACGTATCGGCTGTTTTTTCATTCCAATGCGTTTTTCCTTCTCTCTTTTCGCGAAGATAAAAGGCGCGGCAGCCTGACTCAAAATATTGACGAACCTTTCTTTTTTAAGATTCCCCGTAACAGCTCTGATACCGTTATCGGAGAAGTATTTTACCCACTGCTTCGACACGGCCTCATCAGCCATATCCGATTTAGAAAGGAGAAGCACTCTAGCCTTCTGCGGGGCGATTTCAGATAGCAATGGATTTCGGCAGGAAAGCGGCGCACGCGCATCCACGATTTCTACAATCAAATCAACGACTTTTACGAAATTGGAAAGGTTTTTGAGGGCCTTTTGCATATGCCCAGGGAAATAATGGACCCCTTGTTGACTCATTTCTTATACTCCAAATTAATGAAATTCCAGGGCATTCTGACCTTCCAAAGATCGAACTTTGGAGTGAGTTGTCCGTCAACGTTTGCAAGTTTACGAAGCCCGGTAATGATATAGGCCTTCCCGCGGAGGTAGTCCGACTTGACGGCACCGACATCGCTCCAGCGAGAGTCCTTCGAGAAATTCGACGCGCGATTGTCACCCATCACGAAATACTCTTTCTCGCCAAGGGTCCACGTCCCAACGCGAGCAGTATTCATTCCGGGATAAATTGATCCGGAAGGCAATTTGCCAAAGTCTTCGATTTCGCAAAGATTGGGAAGGACCTCTTCTGAACCATCCTTAGAAATGATGGTCGTCTTGCCCCATGCAGGTGAATCCGCATCGTATTCCAGTTTGACCGTCTCGCCAGGCAAACCAATCAGACGTTTGATCTTCAGATTCGAATTGGCAAGCAGGTTACCCGAGCTATCAAAATCGGAGCGATAGTGGGTAATGACAATATCGTAGCGATGGAGATCATCCATCCACTTTCCTTCTTTGTCATATTTGGCCCAACCATAATCAACATAGTCACCTACGCTGTTGCCACCATCCGTCCAGTTGCCAACACGGTACTCCTTCGTGCTGCTTACATAGATTTGCGAGTCCTTATTCAAAGTTGGATACATGGACATGCCGTTGACGTAAAAAGGCTCTCCATAATATCGACTGACAAAAATGACCGTGCCCGATACTGCAATCACAAGCAAAAAGGCAACAATGGCAACAATGTCGATAAGAATAACCCACCAGCGAGTTTTCTTTTTCGCTGGCTTCACTGCTCCTTCGACAAGGAATTTATCCTGCATATAATCGTCTGGCATGTGTCTAATTATAGATATGTCCTAAAAACTTTACAAACATGCGCGCTCGCGCTCGCTGCGTGCGAAGTTTGAAATGCACATTTTTCATAGCCACATTTTCAAGCGAATTTCCTTATTTTCAAAGACAGCGTCTAACTATTTCGCGATTTCATCACCGAGTTTTATCTTCTATAATTATTCGTTTATTTTACTATGTTTATAAACTTTTATATTTGTTGCGCTTAATTTTGAAAATGCCATATTCGACAAAAAACCTCCCGCAATGGGGAGGTCGTCACTTTTATCAATGTCTGGATAATTAGTCAGCGGACTTGATGCGGGCCGCTTTGCCAGAGAGTTTACGCATGTAGAAGATCTTGTTTCTCCTAACTTTACCTCTCCTCACCACTTCGATTTTGGCGATGGAGGGGCTATTGACGGGGAACGTACGTTCGACGCCAATGCCAGAGGAGATCTTACGAACGGTGAACGTCTCAGAGACGCCTCCGCCGCGGCGCTGAATGACAACGCCTTCGAAGACCTGGTTGCGTTCCTTCCTGTTCTCGATGATGCGGACATACACCTTGATGGTGTCGCCGGACGAGAATTCCGGAAGATCGTGGCGAAGCTGACGGGCGGTGATTTCATTAACGATGTTGTTGTTCATGAACTTTCCTCCTTCTAGCTAGTGTTCTCTTCAGGTTCATACCCGTGACGTTGGCAGCGGAGCCTGCGTAGCGCTTTAGGCGCGTGTAATAATATATACATATTAGAAAGCTAGCTCAAGCAAAAATTTCTATAAGGTGTCAAGCAATTTTACTTGACAGGTATTACGCGCACACATAAGATATTGCTCGCAAAGGAGATTTACCAATGTCAGTTAAAATCAGATTAACCCGTATCGGACGTCACAAAGACCCGGTCTACCGCATCGTTGCCGCCGACAGCCGTTTCGCAAGGGATGGCAGGATCATCGAGCAGATCGGCACCTACAATCCGAAGGAAAGTGAAGCAGCTGCCACCATCAACGAAGAGCTCGCCCTCAAGTGGCTGAGCGCCGGCGCTACTCCGTCCGACTCCGTCCGTGCCATGTTCTCCCAGAAGGGCATCATGGCCAAATACGCCGAAAGCAAAAAGGCCAGCAAGTAATGAAACGCGACTTCGCCGCCATAATCCATCCCGTCATTGACCCGCTTCTTGAGAATCCTGAGGCCGTCATGATCAGGGAATTGCCATCCAATGGCAAAAGAGATATCTCCATCCTCATCGTGGCCGAAGACGCTGACACCGCTAGACTCATCGGCAAAAGGGGTGCCGTCGCAAACGCTCTGCGCGAAGTGATTGGCATCGCTGGAAAAGCGGATGATTCCAACGTTCATATCCACTTGAAGTTCGAAAGCTTCGACGAAGAGAAAAAAGAGGACGACGGGAAGTAATTCCCGCCGTTTCTTTATATGGAACAGTTAGCGATTGCTTATTTGCAGAAGACATTTGGTCTTCAGGGGGATTTCAAGGCCGTCTCGATGACCGACTTCCCTGAAATGCGCTTCAAGAAGGGAAGAAAGTATTTCCTATGCAACGAAGCCACCGGCGAGAAAGACGAAGTTACCCTTTCGTCCTTCCGTTCCCTTGGCGATACCTTCATCCTCCGCTTCAAGGAAATTCCATCCATCGAAGAGGCGGAAAAGTATTTGAAGCGCACCGTCACCATGGATAAGGCGGACGCGCCCATGCCAAAGAACACCTACCGATTCAGCGATTTAATTGGTTGCACCGTCAAAGATCAAAACGGAAACTCGCTTGGCGTCGTGACGGACGTTCTCGAGTACGCGCCCACCAAAACCCTCCGCGTCAAGCGCGATGGTGAAAAGGATTTCTTCGTTCCTTTTGTTGACAAATTTGTCGGTACGGTAAATATCGAAGAGAAGACCATTGAGGTCGAAGTTGTTGAAGGGATGTTATGAACATTTCTATCTTGACTCTATTCCCGGAGATGTTCGAGGGATTCTCGACCAATTCCATCATGAAGCGAGCGCTTGGAAAAGGCGTCGCTACTTTGAATGTCGTCAATATCAGAGACTTCACAAAGGACAAATGGGGACGCGTCGATAATCACCCTGTTGGAGGTGGAGCAGGACTCATCGAGCAATGTCAGCCGATCGTTGATGCGCTGCGCAGTGTTCGCAAAGAAAATAGCCACGTAATACTCATGTCTCCACGCGGTCATACCTATGATGAGCAAACTGCAAAAAGATTTGCTCAGCTCGATGATTTAGTGATTATTTGCGGTCACTATGAAGGCATCGATGAACGGGTGAATAGTTATGTAGATGAGCTTATCTCAATCGGCGATTACATCCTTACCGGCGGAGAGATTCCTGCAATGGCAATTTCTGATTCCGTGATACGGCTTTTGGATGGTGCAATCACAAGCGATTCGCTGCAGGACGAGTCCTTCAACGACAATCTCTTGGAGTACCCTCAATACGCTGAGCCATATGAATGGGATGGCATGACCGTGCCTGATATCCTTTACTCTGGAAACCATGTCGCAATCGAGAAATGGCGTCGCAGAGAGAGCTTGCTATTGACCAGGAAGCATCGGCCTGACCTCTTCGATAAATTGACGCTATCTAAACAAGATTTAAAACTCTTGAAAGACTATGACTCCGGCATCACTCCAAAATGGGAAAGCGACGCTTTGGAGAAAGGGAAACGCTTCCTCCATAAGAAAGGGGAATAGTCGTCTCTAAGCATTACGCCCAAGCAAATGCGCTTGGGCTTTTTCGTTAGGTGCTCCACCGCTTCTTATAAGCAAAAATAGGAGCTCGCGGGATAGAATAGGCTGAGCACCATAAAGATATGAAAAGCCGCCCCAGAATTTGGAACGGCTTGCGATATGTAGATCCTTATTATATTAGAAGAAGACGCCTTCGCTCTTTTCCTTCATCTCTTTCGAGGCAGTGAAGGGGATGCGAGTGGTATAGCCGGCTTTCCAAGCAGCGCGCTTCTTGGCCCAGGGCTGGAAGATCTCCGCATTCCAGCGAAGGACTGCGTCGTTATAGGCTTCCCTAGCGGCGGTGATTTCCTGCTGGAGGTAGGAGTTCTGCTTCATCGCATCAGCGATTTCCTGATGGGCTTTGAGATCAGGATAGTTCTCGAAAGCGACCTTGATAGAACGATCGACGGTGTCGATCTTGTCGGCGAGCTGGTTACGGGCCTCATCAGAGACGTTGCCACTGCGATACTTCGCGATTTCGGTGAAGGTGCTCTTGTCGAGGTCGACCGCCTTATCGAGGAGCTTTGCGCAGTTCTGCAAGATCACGACGCGCTGGGTCTGGTAGTTGTCGATCGTGGACGCAGCGGCCTGGATCTTCTGCTGGAGCTGCTGGAGATAGTTGCGGGCTTTGGAGACCTTCATGTTCCAGACAAGGCCGCCGATGATGAAGATGAACCAAACGCCGACGTTGACGAATTTGTCCATCCCATCGAGCTTGACGGGGACCTGCTTTTGAATGACGTGAGCGTCGCGGCCTTCCTCGGACACTAAGCTCATATCAGTTTCATCTAATTCATTTGCCATTGTGATTTCCTCCTATGGTCTTAAATATTATGAATCATTTTAGCTCTTAAAAATAGATTCAATTTCGCTGTCGGTCTGAGCGCTGAAAACTTTGCCAAGATATACGGCGAGCAAGCCTCTTTCGAAGTGGGCTTGAGCCTTGTCTCCCGAGAGCAATTTGTTGAATTTTCCCGCGCTGAAGAGTTTGTTGTAGGATTCGCGGGTGGCGTTTTCGGCATAGGTGACGCCGATGGAGTGATTGCATTCCACGCGGTCATATTTGATCCAATGGACCGGGACGTCATGGAGTCTGCCATCCCCACCCATGACCGGCACATAATCGACCATCGGGGTGGTCTTGTAGGACATGGCGTGGATTGTGACTTCGTCGCCGCGTCCCATCTTGGTCGATTTTTCGGCCTTGAGCATCAAAGGCAGCGTCTCATCGGCGTTCTTCGGATAGAACGAATTGGGGTTCATCGCGTTGGCGAGGGCTTCCTGCTCGAAGGAAGTGACGTTCGCGCGATAGGTCTGGCCATAGATGTATTCATGGGACTTGTGCATCTGGTAGAGCGGGATCGATAGGATCGGCGCCAGGTCGAAGAACAGGCTTTGGATGAACTTGTCGCAATAGTCGACGAAGGCTCTTTTGGCGGCTGCATGGTCGTAATTCAGGAATAGTTCCGGATTGGCTGAATAATCGAAATTCTGGCTATGGAGGGTCGCGACGGAGGTGAGTTTGCCATCCTTCACCATGATGAAGTCATCGCCATAGGGGTTAGGATCTTCGAGCAGCTCGCACATGTTCTTTTGGGCGAGCGGGGTGAAGAGCAAGCGGAACTCGACGTCGTTATCGCGGTCGGTCGCATCGAAGAAGACATCGAATTCGTCGTTGTTCATCGGGGTGAAGGAATGCTCGGAGGCGATGGTTTTCTCCGCGAGCTTCGCGAGGCGCTTGGCACCCGCTTCAATCGCTTTCTTCTTGCCTTTCTCATCGAGCTTATGCGCATCGGTTGGGCGGCGGGAGAAATGCAGGTGCGGCGCCGCTTCGTTGCCGTAGATTAGGCGCGTGTCGTAATCGTAATAAGGCGCGTCATGCTCGACGGAAGCGTGAAGGGTCTGGGAATGGGTGTGCGAGACGCGATTTCCTTTGGAATCGTAAGAATAGGTGGTCCAGGTGATCACGAGGGTTCCTTCGTATCTCTTAGGGGCGTATTCATGCTGAATGACCCTTTCGAGGATGAACGGGTTCCCCTGGATTTGGCCGGATATGACGCCGACGGTGGAGACGTTAGGATCAGTTTCCTCAGGGAAATCAAACTTATCCATGAGGTAGGCGAGCTTCTCGGGACGGAAATAGGGATCGAGGTCAATGATCGGCGTCGCCTTTTCCATGACGACGAGCGGGATGTTCCAGTCATAGGCTGCGTTCATCGCGTGCATGTCATCCCAGCAGATCTTGAGGCGCTTCTCTTCCTCGGCGCGGAGCTTTTTGAGCTCTTCGTCTAGCTTAGCGGCGGTTTTTTTGGCTTTGCGCATCGCAAAGATCAGCCCAACTCCGCCACCGATGAGGAGCAATCCGATCAAGAGGGCGACCCACTTGAACTCGCCGACGAACGCGACGACTAGAGATATCGCGCCCGCGACGAAACAAATGATCATGAAGACGATTGCCACGACCTTGCGCGAATGGGCCGACGAGGACCTTTTGGCCATCTCATCAGCCGCGGCTTTGGCCGCGAGATATTCGTCGACGTGCTTCTTGTTGGCTTGCGGATCGGTGCCGGTGCGCTTAGTGAGTTCGTCGAAATACTCCACCGCGGCATCGTGATATTGCTTCTTCAGGCGTTTGTCGAATAATTCCTTTGGTTTAAAGAGGACTTCTTCTTCCATTTTGATTTACCTCCCGAATCCGCCTAGTCCGCCCATTCCGGGCGGAACCTTTCCGGATTTCTGGTATTGCTTCATCTGCTTCATGAGCTGCTTTGACTGCTCATAGCGGCGGAGAACCCTATTGATGTCGGCGTTGGTTAGACCGCTTCCTTTGGCGATTCTATTCTTGTGCGAGAAGCGAAGGATATCGGGATGCTTCCTTTCGTAAGGAGTCATCGAGTTGATGACGGATTCGAAGACCTTCATCTCGCGCTCCGCGGTGGCTTTCTGCTCATCGGTGAGCTTTGGCATGCCAGGGATCATCGAGGCGATCTTGCCTAGCGATCCGATGCGCTGGACCTGCTTCATCTGGCGGAGCATGTCCTCAAGGGTGAATTCCCCATCGAGCATCTTCTTGGCTTCGCGTTCCGCCTCTTTCTCATCAATTGCCTCTTTGGCTTTCTCGACGAGGGTGACGACGTCTCCCATCCCGAGGATTCGATCCGCCATGCGGGAAGGATAGAAGATCTCGAGGTCGCCCATCTTCTCGCCGACGCCGGCGAACTTGATGGGGAGTCCCGTCAGGTATTTGATGGACAGTGCCGAGCCGCCGCGCGCGTCACCATCGAGTTTCGACATGATGATGCCGCTAAGGCGGAGGTCTTGGTTGAAGGCGTTCGCCACGTTGACCGCGTCTTGGCCAGCAGCCGCATCCACTAGGAGCAGCACCTCGTTCGGGTGGACTTCGTGGTTGATCTTCTTGAGTTCTTCCATAAGCCCTTCATCGATCTGGAGTCGCCCGGCGGTATCGAGGATCAAGACATCGTATCCCTCGGCGGTCGCTTTCTTTTTGGCTTCGATCGCGATCTTGACGGGGTCTTCCATGCCCATCGAGAAGAAGCCGACGTCATTTTGCTTGGCAAGCGTCTCTAGCTGCGCGATGGCCGCGGGGCGATAGACGTCGAGGGCCGCAAGCATCACCTTCTTGTTGAGTTTGTTCTTCTGGAGGTAAGCGAGTTTGCCGGCGGTCGTGGTTTTGCCAGTGCCCTGCAAACCGACGAGCATTATGACGGTCGGGTGGGCCTGATAGGAGATCTCGGTCTGCTCGGCGCCGAGCAATTCCTCGATTTCGTCATGGACGATCTTGACGACCATCTGAGACGGATTGACCTTCGCGTAGACATCTTGCCCAAGCGCCTTTTCCTTGACGTCGGCGACGAAGGATTTGACGACCTTGAAATTGACGTCCGCCTCAAGGAGGGCCATGCGGATCTCCTTGAGCATGTCGTCCATGTTCTTCTCAGTCAGGCGGCTTTGCCCGCGCAGCTTCTTGAAGATCGACCCAAATCGGTCGGAGAGGGATTCAAATGCCATTTTCCAATTCCTTTCCTAGCTTCTCATAGGCCGCGAGCCGTTCGCTTTCTGGAAGGTCGCGGATTGCTCTTAGCATTGTTTTGATATGCTCGGAGCGAGACAACAGGCTGAGGCACTTCTCGTAATGCTCGAGGTGCTCGCTTGCTTTGCTGAGCGCGTCGCTAACGCCGGCGCGCGATATCCCCTCTTGCTCGGCGATCTCGCTGAGGGAGAGGTCATATAGGTAATATGCGGATGCGATGGTGCTTTGCTTTTCCGTTAGCAATTTCCCATAGATCCCGAGGAGGTCCGCCATTCTGGCGCGTTCCTCCAGCAGATGGTCGCTTGCCATCATTCGCTCCCGAGCAATAGGCCGTAGAGGTACTTGTCGAGGTCGAATTCCTGAAGGTCCTCCATCCTTTCGCCGAGTCCCATGAAGCGGACGGGAACGCCGAGCTCATCGCGGATCGAGAGGATGATCCCGCCTTTGGAGGTCCCATCCATCTTGGTGATGACGATGCCAGTGAGGTCAGTGACTTCCTTGAAGGCCTTGGCCTGAAGCACGCCATTTTGCCCTGTGGTTCCATCGATGATCAGGAACGCTTCATGCGGGGCGCCCGGGATCTCTTTGCCGATCACGCGGCTGATCTTGCCTAGCTCTTGCATGAGGTTTGCCTTGGTCTGCTGACGGCCCGCGGTATCGACGATCATGAGGTCGATCCCGTTTTCCTTCGCATACCTCGCCCCGTTGAAGGCAACCGAGGCCGGATCGGAATTCTCTTCGCCGGTCACGATTGGGCAATTTAGGCGCCCAGCCCAGATCTTGAGTTGCTCCACCGCTCCTGCGCGGAAGGTATCCCCCGCCACTAGCATGACTTTTTTGCCTTTGTTCAGGTAACGGTAGGCCAATTTGGCGATCGAGGTGGTCTTGCCAACCCCGTTTACTCCGACCACAAGCAATACGGTCGGTCCTTCGGAAGCGAAGCGAATCTCGTTTTCGATTGAATCGCCTTTGGTCGCGTAATCAACGAACATGAGATCCACGAGGGCATCGTTGATCTCCTTGGGCTCATAGATCTTCTCGCGCTCCGACTTGTCGAGGAGCTCCTCGATCAATCGGATGGAGAGTTCCACTCCGACATCGCTTTCGATGAGGATCTGCTCGAGTTCCTCGAAATAATCCCCGTTGACCTTGGCGTAGCGTTTCGATAGCTCGTCGAGGCGCGATGCGAAGGCCTTGCGCGATTTGGCCAAGCCTTTTTCATAAGTCTTCAGCGATTCGTCTTGCTTCTCGGCCTCTGGCTTTTTGCCTTCTTCAGCCGGCTTCTTGCCGAATTTGCTTTTCAGGAATGCGAAGAGTCCCATCAATAATCCTCCGGAAGCGACATGCGCGATAGCGCGTCGCGGGCCGCCGCGGTCTCAGCGGCTTTTTTGTTCGGGCCAACGCCCCTGCCGAGTTCTTCGTTCTCGAAGTATACGGCGGCCAGAAACTCATGGACCCCGTTCTTCACGCGGTCCTCGAGGATCTTGTAGGTCACCGACTCGCGCCGCTCGGCCTGCATCGCTTCCTGCAAGCGCGACTTCGGGTTGATCTCGGCGTCGATCTTGGCGTTCTTGATGTCGTCATAGATCAGGTTCGTCACGAGGTTCACGCAGAAATCAAGGCCTTGATCGAGGTAGACCGCCCCGATGAAGGATTCGAAGACGTCTTCTAGGACTGAGGTATTGGCCTCAACCGCCTTCGAGAGGGATGCTCCGACCCTGATATAGGGCACCAGGCCGATCTTCTTGCAGTATTCGGCTTCGCTCGCGGAGCAGATGAATTGGGATTTGAGAACCGATAGCTGGCCCTGCTCCATCTCGGGATGGAGCTTATAGCAAAGGATGCTCGCCACCATGCCGATGATCGAGTCCCCGAGGAATTCCATGCGCTCATAATCCTCGTGGTGGGTGCCCACCATTCCGTTATAGGAAGAGTGTGTGAAAGCTTTCTCGTAGAGCTTTTCATCGTGGGGGAGTATGGAGAATCGGCGATAAAGATCGCGGTAAGCGCTGCTCATGGGTTTAATTATAATGCGTATGCGCGCGCAAGCCCACAGGGAAAAGAGATGTTCTCTTTTCTGCTTAGGCTAGCGTAACCCCTTCCGCCTTCTTGCGGGCTTCGGAGATCAAGTAGGCGAATCCTTTCTCTTTCGGGTTATTCAGGATATAAGTCGCGTCGTCTCTAGCGAATTCGAACATCCGGAAATCGTCGATGACGTTCACGAAGCGGAAATCGGGGAGGCCGGATTGCCTTGTTCCGGCGATCGTTCCGGGCCCGCGGCGCTTCAAGTCCTCCTCGGCGATCTTGAAGCCATCGTCAGTCGAGGTCAAGATCCTAAGCTTCTCAAGCTCTTCCTCGTCTTTGCCATCATATACGAGGACGCAATAGGATGCGCGGCCATCCCTTCCGACTCGGCCGCGAAGCTGGTGGAGGGAAGACAAGGCGAAATGGGTCGCGTCATAGATGATCATGAGGTTTGCTTCCTTGACGTCTATCCCGACCTCCACGACCGAGGTCGCGACCAAAATCGGGCATAATCCCGTCTTAAAAGCTAGAAGGGCCGCTTCTTTTTCGCCATCATCGAGCTTGCCATGGAGCAAGGCGACTTTGCCAGGATATAAGTCATTATAGGTATCGAAGACTTTCTTTGCGGAGGAAAGCTCGTCGCCGCTAGTCCCCTCAATCTGCGGGGCGACGACATAGACCCTTGCCCCTTCTTCAAGCGAAGCTTTGATCTGCTTCTCTATCGCTTTCGCGCTGGAACGCGCGATCACGGTCTTCACGTTTCGCTTCACGGATGGGAATTCCGTAAGCGTCGATACATCCAAATCGCCATAGATCGTTAGCGATAATGTCCTAGGGATTGGGGTGGCCGACATCAAAAGCACATCGGCGTGCTCGCCCTTATTGGCAAGAAGCGCGCGCTGATTCACGCCGAACTTATGCTGCTCATCGATGATGACTAAACCAAGATAAGCGTATTCGACGCCTTTGCTGAATAAGGCGTGGGTGCCGACGATGATGTCGCTCGTGCCGTCTTTGATGTCTTGCAGGGCCTGCTTCCTTTCCTGCGGGGATAAGTTACCCACAAGCAAGGTCACAGAGACGTTCGTGGAGGCAAATAGTTTCGACAAGGTCTCGTAATGTTGCCTTGCTAAGGAATCGGTTGGGGCCATGATCGCGCTTTGCTCGGCCCGCGTCGAATTCGCATACATGAGTAAAGCCGATACCAAGGTCTTCCCGGTTCCGACGTCGCCTTGGAGGAGGCGGTACATGCACGAAGGGGAATCCATGTCGCGCAAGCACTCCGCGACCACTTGCTTCTGGTCGTTCGTGAGCGAATACGGCAAGCCATGAACGAAAGAGCGCACCTTCTCGCGGTTAATCACCCGCGAGGTATCTTTGGTGAACGATTTGTTCTGCCCGCGGAGTATCTGGGCATTCAAAGAGAAAAGCAAGGCCTCTTCGTATTTTAGAACCCTAAGCCCTTGGCGGATATCATCCGGGCAAGTGGGGAAATGGCATTTCCTAAGCGCGTCGAAGCGATTCACGAACCGGTATTTCTCGCGGAACTTCGGCGGGATGCGGTCATAGATCTCCCCTTCAAGCGATTGAAGCGATTTCTCGACGAGCCCGCGGAATAGATGAGGCGGGTAATCGCGAGGCAAGGTGTAGACAGGGACTAAGGCGTGCTCCGGATCGATTCTGCCCTTTTTGATGTTCACAAGCGACAATTCGTGCTTCTTGTGGTCGAAGTTCGCCTGCAG
>CACYCS010000025.1 GCA_902773005.1 uncultured Erysipelotrichaceae bacterium | reverse complement strand
CGCGCTATTAGGAGGCGTAGGCGACGTATTTGGTGACGTCGTAGATGGTCTCGCCATCGACTTGCACCGTGCAGGGGCGATCGAATTCCACCTCGATCTTCTTGCCGCGGACGAGATCAACGTATTTGGTGAACTTCACGTGTTCCCCGGTGAAGATCTTGGTGAAGCGGAGAAGGGTTCCTAGCCTTGTACCGCCGTGGAACACAACCGAGGTGAGCAAGCCATCCTTCCGGTCCTGGGTTGGGGCGACGTTCATGCCGCCGCCATAATAATGCCCTTTCATGGCTGGGGCGATGCAGACCTTTTTGTAGTGCTTCGCCTCGCCATCATCGATTCTAACGGTCGCGTTAGGACGCTTGAAGGAGAGGAGGATCAATTTGATGGTGATCGAGGTGTAGTCGACCTTTTTGGCCCCCTTGGCGATCTTTTGCTCGGCGACCCTGCAGCATTCCCCATCGATCCCGAATCCGACGCCATTTACGAAATACATCCTTTTGCCGTTGGCTTCCACATAAGGGAGGTTATCGATAAAGGGGTTAAGCAAGACGAGGCCATCTTCTTCAGCATCTTTTACGTCATTAAGGAAGTCATTCCCGGTTCCGGCGGGGGAAAGGTACAATTTGGCCTTCGGGGCTTTGCCGCCTAAGTCATTGACGAGATGGTTGAGGGTCCCGTCTCCGCCGGAGATGATCGCGACGTCATCGTCTTTGATGCGCGCGAAAAAGCTCGCCGCCGACTCGGCGGTGACGTCGATTAATTCGAGGTTAGGGAAGCGCTCGGCGAGGGATTTGGATTTCTCCTCGGCGGCGAGCTTTCCCGCCCCGGAATCGCTTTTGGGGTTGAACAAGAGATAATTCATGGTTGGTAATCCTTTCATATGAGCCATCCGGCGAGATATTCGGCGATGGCGTTATGGCTCGCTTCGGCCACCTCATCCGTCGCGCGCCCTTTCAGTTTGGCGCCTTCGATATGGTCGATGAGCTCATAGTAAACGTGGTGGGCGAATAGCATCACGCCCTCTTTGATCCGCCAAGTGCCGCGGATCGCGCATACGGCGAGGTCGAACCCTTCGTCGCACACCAAGCGGAAGGTGCCGTGATGGAAGGGCTGAAGCTCATGGTCTTTGGCCCTAGTCCCTTCGGGGCACACGTAGATCGAAGTCCCTTGACGGAGGTAGCTTTTGGCTTTCTCGATCGCGCTTACGCCTTCGGCCATGTTGTCGCGGTTGATCGCGATGTAGCCGGCGAGCTGGATCCATTTGCCGGCGATCGGGATATGGAAGTTCTCGGGCTTCGAGATGCAGATGATGTTCGTGGTTCTTAGCTTTCCTAGCATCACGATCTGGTCGAACATCGATAGGTGGTTGCTCACGATCACAAAGGGCTTATCCTTCGGAAGCTTATCGAATCCCTTCATCGACACCTTGACGCGGAGGAAGATGAGAAGCACGAAGCAAGTGTCGTGGATCATCCACATCGCGAAGCGGTTGGCCTTGGTCCTCTCCTTGTTCCCGTTGATCAAGAAGGAAGTCAGGAAGAGCAAGACGATATGCAGCAAGAAGCAAACCCAGAAAAAACCGAACGTGGCGAGGATCGGAACGAAGAACCACCACCAGTCAGCGTATAGGCCTAACCCTAGATAAAGCCATGAGGCGCTCCCTAAGCCAAGGGCTAAAAAGATGAGGAACAGTATCATTTCAGGGCTAATCATAACGCGATTCGCTTCCCCCGTCTACGCGCAGTTACGCGCGCAGGCATAGAAATAAAGATAAATGGTGCCCAACCTTCTCTCTAGTGGTGCCCAACCTACTTTCCGATGTTGCTCAACCGCTTTGGATATCGGAATTTAATGCGCCTCATATAGTGATTATTCTTGTGGCATATAATCTAGGAATCAGTAGCAAAAATAAAGATATAGTCGGAATTATTATTGGAATTATGGCTGAAAAATAATGCGTTTTTCTTAATTGAATTATGGCGAGAAATCATTAAAAAGAATCGATGATGCCTAAGAAATATTAAGAAATTGGTTGTTGCTTTTCTTAGCTATTTGGCGCCCAACCATGTTAGGCCCCCTTTGGCTATTATCGCCTGCTTGATCGTTAGTGGCGCCCAGCCGTTCACCGCGTTTGCCTTCCGCCATGACGACGGTTTTCTTGTTCGTGAAGCAGATTTCATATCCAAAAGCCTAAGCCTTATCGAATAGAATGAGCGAAATTCGCAACGCGCATGAACAAATCAAGCAATCCGTCGTCCCATTGCACTTTTGTGGCAATTGACGTGCTAAAATACGCTAATAAAAGAGGCACTCGAAAGGAGATCCCCATGCCATATAAATTCACCGAAGAAGAAAAACAGGCGATTCGTGAGAGGTATCGCCAGAACATCGAGACCATCAATTCCTACATCGACCCCAATGGGGATAGGAAGGAATTTCGAGTCAAGCTCGACATGGATGCCCTCAACAAGAAGCTCAATGACCCAGATTACGCCTATTTCCACAAGAAGAGCCTCGAAATCATCGCAAACGAGAGCAAACGAGAGGAAATCCACGAAAGGCTCGGCAAGAAGCTCGCCCATCTAAAAGACGCCGACCATCCGAATCGCTACCACATGGAGCGCTTCATGCACGACGAGCTCATCCCTAGCGACGACCCCGAGGCCGAAGCCTATAACGAAGAGAAGATCAAGATGTACTACCTCCATCCGGAGGCCGTTACCCAAAGGAAGTTCAAAGAGCTATTGAACACCAATGTCGAGACCCTCGCGAACCTTTCGAAGAACTCCGACATCGAAGCCAAGATGGCGGCTTGGTCCAGCAATCCAAAGAACATGGCCCAAGCCTTCGAGGCGTTTGAGATGTATGGGACCCTCAGCAAATTCCCGAAGGACATGATGACCCCGGAGATGAATGAGTTCTTGGATTCCGTCGGAAGAAACTACGAGCCCATGATCGATTCGACCAATAAGATCCTCAAGGTCAAAGACATCGATTTGGTCCTCCCCGCCTCCATCACCGAGGACCAGGAGAATCTGCTCAACTTGTCTTCTTTTAGCCAAGACCACCCTGAGCTCTCCGCCCAGGTCTCCAAAAAGAACATGGCCGCGGGTCTCGCGGATTCGCTAGACCCAAAAGCCAAATTCGTGAATTTCTTCCAGAAGCTAGAGAAGAACAATATCGATGTCACCAAACCCGGCGCGTTATCCGAGTATTACGTCGAGAACGACAAAAAGGGCAAGATATCCCTCCAGGCCTGGGCCAACTCCAAGGTCGAAGGCAAATCCACCCTCAAGAAGATGACCCCCGACCAAATCGAGGGATTCAAGAAGGTCTTCAAGGTCGATTACACCAAGGAAGAAGGCTATAAGGAGCCGGAGCTCCCCGCCAAATTCAAGGATTCGCCCCTCAAGGCGGTCCGCGAGGACATCTCGTTCGAGTATGCCGCCAAATACAACATCCCGATGCATAAGATCGACGGAGAGGGCTGGAACCTAATCCCCGAGGCCATCAAAGGAGGCGTGGGGGAAAGGCTCTTCAACACCACGTCCCGCCAATACAAGACCTTGATCCAGACGATGAAGGATTACGATAACAAGAATCACGTCGGGTATCACGACTCGATGCCCGTGAAGCTCGCCGCAAACGATTATCTTATCCATAAAGGCGTGCGCACCAGGGAAGAGGCCATGATTCTCCCATCCCCATCCAAAGAACGCTCGATCCTATGCTTCGACTTGCTCGAAGGCTTCCAGAAAGCCGAGCCCGCCAATGAGAAGAAACTGGTCCCAGGCTCCCGCTTCGTGAAGATGCCGGAAGAGAACAAAATCGTCCGTGAGCCAGCATTCCCGGAGAACGACCCCATGTTCCTGGAAGACGATGATTACGACATCCATAACAAATCGATGGATAACATCAAAAACATGGCCCCCGAGAAAGAAGAAGCTGCCCCCGAACTCAAGAAGTAGTTGGTGCACAGCCATTCTCCGTCCCACAGCAGAAGTAGTTGGTGCACAGCCACTCATCATCCCATAACAAAAAGAAAGGTCCGATCGGGCCTTTCTTTTTGTGTTTGGTTTCGGATTACGCCCGGTCGATCTTGACCTGATGGGTTTTCGAGTCGGGATCATAGTTGATTCCGACCTGGAGGATGCTCCCCTCGAATCCCTTAAGCGAGGAGGAGTAGTCCCTGTCATTGATCTGCTCGAGGGCAATTTCGGCGCTTTGCCCGACCTTGAGTTCGATCACGATCGCGGGCAGCCCCTTGCCCTTTTGAGGCGTCGGGAGGCAGATCAGGTCCGCCCTTCCATTTCCAGTGTAGGTCTCGGACAGGGTCATATATCTAGAATCCGAGAAAAGCAACGCCCTCATGCAGACGGCGAAGTTGTCCTCCTCCCTGTGGTGGAAAGGCCCGGCGATGGCGTAGTGGATCTCGTCGAGGGTAGCGGCGGCGCGCGTGGCGTCGCAATCGATCACCGCGTCGATGAGCTTCGCGCCGGATAGGGGCGCGCGTTCGATCAAAGAAGTCCACTTGAGCGCGTCGATCGCGTCGGAAAACTTGCCCCTCACCTCCTTGTTGGGGATGCGGACCGTCGATTTCTCCCGATCAAAGAGGAGGAACCCGGAATGGACCAGGGCGATCAAGCCCTTGTCAGGCGTGTCGAGATTTGAGATGTCGCCGAAGGTTTTGGGGCGCTTGATCGTGATTTCTCCGCCCTCGAGGAGAACGGCGCTCTCAGCGGAGAGATTGATGCGGTTGTTCTTCAGCGAGTTTGTGATCGCGGAGTCGGCCATCGTGTCGGCGAAGTAGCTGTCGCAGGAATTGCGTTTGCAGGCTTTCGCTACGGAGTTCGGGCAATAGACCTCCCCGACTGAGGGGAAGCGGTATCCGTCGTACCATTCCTTGAGCTCTGCGAGGGTGAGGCTCGTCTTGGACTGCCGCATAACCTCGAGGACCTCTGCCTCGGAGAAGCCGTAATATGGGGCTAAGTCGGCAGGATCGAGCATGGTGTATTCCTCAAAAACGTTGAGGGCGCTCATGGTTCCGTAGCGCTTGATCGGCATGATACCGGTCATGTAGCAGAGTTCAATGGCGGGCCCAACCAAATCCGATTTGAAAAGCGACCTCAGGAAGTTGATGTAATTGTCGAATACCTCCGGCTCATCGGGATAGGTGCGGAGCAGGTAGTCCCATTCGTCGATTACGATGACGAACTTTTCGCCTGTTGCGTCGTAAACTGACCACAGGAGGTCGGCAAAGGAATCGCCTTCCCTGACTTTGGCAGAGGGATACGCTTCGAGGAGCTCCGCCCCGACGCGGCTTAAGATCGCGCTTTCGGCGTCCTTTAGACCTTTCGGAGCGCAAAGCTCGGCGATGTCGAGGCGGATGACGTTGTGCTTGTTGAGATGCTCTTCGAACCCAGGGGCCTTCGCGGCTTCGAGCTTCGCGAAGATATCCCTCGAGTCATCGCCTTTGGTATAGTAGGCGCAGATCATCCTCGCGAGGTAGGTCTTGCCGAACCTCGATGGCATGGTCACGCAGAGCAGCCTTCCGCTGTCGTTTATCACCTGGTTGAGGGCTCCGATGAGGGAGGACTTGTCGATGAAAACCCGGCCGTTTGCGATTTGACGGTAATAAGCGGCCGACGGATTCAAATATTTTCCCATGTCTTCGCCTCCTTCTGATTCTAGATAAGATTATAGCATGTTTTAAGCCGGATTCCCTTATCCTTGCGCATGGCATTCATTCGCTTTCTATTGGTGGTCTAGAAAGGGTATCGGGCAAGCGCCGCATCAGACCTCGCCTTTTGCGAAGTGGCCTCCTTCCGATTGGAATTTTACACTGCATGCATTGAAAAGGAACGAGACAAGGCCAGCCCAATCGGACGCGAAATGTCCGCATCACGTCAGACGTCCCCTGTAGGAAGATGCTTTCATATGGAGGCTGCGCCTATGGCGCAAAGCCTGCTTTGACTTAGAGAAAAAAGACGGGAGTGAGACCTTCTTTTTGTGCTTGGCTTCGGATTACGCCCGGTCGATCTCGACTTCGTGGGATTTGTTATTTGGGTCGTAGTCAATGCCGACCTCGATGATGTTGCCCTCGTATCCCACTAGGGAAGAGGAGTAGGCCCTGTCCTTGATCTGGCTGATGGCGGCCAGCGCGCTTCTATCGACCTTGAGTTCGATCACGATCGCGGGCAGCCCTTTGCCCTTTTCTGGGGTTGGCAGGCAGACGAGGTCGGCCCTCCCGTAGCCCATGTAGGTCTCGGAGAGGGCTGCGTAGCGGGGGTCGGGGAAGATCAGGGCCCTCATGCAGACCGCGAAGTTGTCCTCGCTTCCGTGGTGGAAGGGGCCGGCGAGCGGATAATGGATCCCGTCGAGGATGGACTTTGCCTTTTCGGAGTCGCCTTCTAGGATGGCGTCGACTAGCCTCGCCCCGTAGGCGGCAGCGCCTTGGGGCAATTGGCCCCATCCGAGGGACTTGACTGCCTTGGCGAACTTCGCCATGACCTCCTTGTTGGGGATGCGGACAGTGGACCTTTCCCGGTCGAAGAGGAGGAAGCCGGAGTGGACGAGGGCGATAAGCCCTTTATCGGGCGTGTCGAGATTCGAGATGTCGTTGAAGGTTTTGGGACGTTTAATCGTGATTTCTCCGCCCTCGAGGAGCACGGCGCTCTCGGCGGAGAGGCTGATGCGGTTGTTCCTAAGCGAGTTCGTGATAGCGGTATTGGCCATCGTGTCGGCGGAGTAGCTGTCGCAGGAATTGCGTTTGCAGGCTTTTACCACTGAGTTCGGACAATAGACCTTGCCAATGGATGGGAAGAAGTACCCATCGTACCATTCCTTGAGCTCCGCGAGGGTGAGGCTCGTCCCGGATTGGCGCATTACCTCAAGAACCTCTGCCTCCGAGAAGCCATAGTATTCTGCAAGCCCCCTCGGCTGGAGCATGGTGTATTCCTCAAAAACGTTGAGGCCGCTCATGTCGCTAGAACGTTTGATCGGGAAGATGCCGGTCATGTAGACGAGGTCGATCGCGCTGATGGTGTGGCTGCTTTTGAATAGGGAGCGGAGAAGCCCGATGTAGGAGTCGAATAGGGCGGTGTCCTCGGGATGATTCCTGAGGAGGTAGTCCCACTCGTCGATCACGAAGACGAAGGTGGCGCCCACCTTCGCGTTCACCCTCGCGATCGCCTGGGCGGGCAATAACCCCGATACGTCCGTGAGGGGGAAATGGTCGCACAAATAGCCGAGGATGTTTCCGCAGATTGATTCGATCGCCTTCTCCTTTGGCACGAAGGCGCAGATTCCGCCGATGTCGAGCTTGATGACGTTGTGCTTGTTCAGATGCTTCTCGAAGGAGGGGTCCGATTCGATTGAGAGGCCCTTGAACGCCTCGCGGGAGTCGCCCTCGTTCGTGTAGTAGGCGGCGACCATGTCGGCGATGTAGGTCTTGCCGAACCTTGAGGGCATGGTGACGCAGTGGAAGCGCTCCTTCCTGTCGATCGCCTCGTTGAGGTAGGAGAGCATCCCCGTCTTGTCAATGAAAATGGGATCGCAGCGCTGATCCGCGAAAGAAGTGATGAGCAAAGATGATTGCATGCGTTTGGCCTCCTTTTCGTATGGCTATGCCAATCATAGCAGGAAACCGATAGGAATGGCCGTTTTGAGGGCGGACACAAAATGTCCGCATCGCCTCAGGCGTCCCTTGTGGGAAGATGCTTTCATATGGAGGCTGCGGCTGTGGCGCACAGCCTGCTTTGACTTATTGAAAAAAAGACGGGAGCAAGCCCATCTTTCATAGGTCGATGTCGAGGGTGACGGGGCAGTGGTCGGAGCCGTAGATGTCGTTCTCGATCGAAGCGCCCCTGATCTTGTCTTTGAGGGATTCCGACACCAAGAAGTAGTCGATGCGCCAGCCCGCGTTATTTTCTCTCGCGTGGAACCGATAGCTCCACCAGGAATATTTGATGACGTCAGGATACAGCAAGCGAAAGGAATCGATATAGCCTGCCTCTAGAAGCAGCCCCATCTTCTCGCGCTCCTCGGGGGTGTAGCCAGGATTATGGGTATTCGATTCCGGGTTCTTCAGGTCGATCGGCTTATGGGCGACGTTCAGGTCGCCACAATAGACGATTGGCTTATCTAGCGAAGCGAAATACGCCTTCAGGTCCTCTTCGAATCCCATCCGGAAGTCGAGGCGCTTGAGCCCATCCCCGGCATTTGGGACGTAGCAGCACACGAAATAGAAATTATCGAATTCCAAGGTGATCGCGCGCCCCTCATCGTCGTATTTGCCATTAAGCAACCCATAATGCACCGAAAGAGGTTTGATCCGCGTGAATACGGTAACCCCGGAATAGCCCTTCTTCACCTTGCTCACGGTCCAATAGGTCAAATAGCCATCTTTATGGAAGGGGAATTCCTCATGGGTTTCCTCGCTCCACTTGGATTCCTGAATCCCCACGATGTCCGCGTCAAGGCGATCGAAGCTTTCCGCGAATCCTTTCTTGAGCACGGCCCTGATGCCGTTGACGTTCCATGATGCTAGCCTCATTGCTCTGCCTCCTTGATTGGCTTTGGAAGGATCTTCTTGATTGCGCTATATAGCGGCATGCACACTAACCACACGACGATGGCCGTAAGCAAAGACGTCCCAAACCGCGTGAGCGTGCTCCAAGCCGCGAACAAGAAGGAATAATCGTAGATCGTCGCGTCTAGGAACATCACAAGCGTATTCACGAAGCTCACGATGACCGCAATGCCAAGCAACCACCCCAAAGCCTGGAAGCGGTGGTCCATCATGTCCGTCCCCTTTTTCTTGTAGATAATCGCGACGATCCCGATCAATAATCCCCTGATCGCAGACGGCAAGATCCATAGGGGCGTAGTAAGAGTGAGCCCGTATTTCATGAACTGGGCGAGGAATTCGCCGAGCAGTCCGATCAAAAACGCATCCGCCGGTCCGAACACGATCGCGGCGAGGGTCGTGGGCAAAGATGCGAAGGTAATGGTCAGCACATTGCCGAAATGTATCCCCAAAGTAGATAAAACGACGTAAATCGCGGCGAGCATCCCGTCGTAGACGATTCGCCGAATCATGAAATTCCCCATTGGCAATTTCCTCCAAAAGGGAGGTCAGTTCGCAGCGCGGCTGCGGATAGGCATCGCGGATGGTCGAACCATCCTTCGTATGGCGGCGACCTCCCATCCGCCATCACTTGACGCGCCTAGCCTACTCGCTGCGAGGTCAAAACAAATTGTAAGGCAAAACAAGATCAATCGGAATAGTCCTGATCCAAAATCGGATAGAAGCTATATTCCGGGAAGGCGTCCTTCATTGCCGCGCAGATCTCCGAGGCGTGGTGCTCCACCTTCGAATCGGAGAAATCGAAGATCAGGTCATAGGTCACGATCTTCTTGCTCGAATCGACGTAGAAGCCATGCATCTGAAGCAAGGTTGGGTATCCCTTCAATACCTCGAGCAATTTCTCTTTGATGAGGGCCCCTTCAGGCGACGAGTCGTTAGAGGCATAGATACCCATGG
Source organism: uncultured Erysipelotrichaceae bacterium (assembly GCA_902773005.1). Lineage (GTDB taxonomy): Bacteria > Bacillota_I > Bacilli_A > RFN20 > CAG-826 > Alloenteromonas. The sequence continues at coordinate 22,840 of CACYCS010000025.1, read as the reverse complement.
TCGTTATCACGCCTGTCGCGATATAGATCTCCGACTCGATGATGCGGCATAGGCCATGGATCTCCTTCGCGGTCGTATCGTCATCAAGCTCGATATGGAGCGACCCGATCGTCTTATTTGGCCCATAGTTATTTAAGATCACGTCATACACCCCATGCACTTCCTTGTGGGCAAGGCAAATGGCTTTGATTTTGGCGGATAATCCTTCCTCAGCCCTATCGCCGATGATCGAGGAGACCGATTCGCGGAGCACCCCGATGCCGCTTCTAATGATGAAAACGCCGATCACGCAGCCGATATAGCCCTCGATATAGAACCCGGCGAACCGCGTCACCAAAGCCCCGACCAAGGTGCCTAATGAGAGTAACGCATCGAATAATGCGTCGATCCCGCTTGCCTTAAGCGCATCGCTACTCACGCGTTTCCCCACAATCCGGAACAAAGTCCCTAGTCCGACTTTGACCGCAATCGCGACGGAGATGATGATGAAGGCGAGGTTATCGAAATTGGATAGTTCGCCGCCTTGATAGTATTTCACGATGTCGAGGATCGATTCGTATAGGGCGAGCCCACCGGCGAACAAAATCAAAACCCCAATGATAGAGGAAGTAAGGTATTCGATCCTCCCGTGTCCAAAGGGATGCTTCTTATCCGGCCGCTTGCCAGATAGCTTTGTCCCTATGATCGTAATCAATGAACTAAGCGCGTCCGATAAGTTATTCAACGCATCCGATACAATCGAAATCGATCCCGTCAAGAATCCCACGAATGCCTTAAACCCAACTAGAAGCAAATTGCCCCCAATCCCCACGGAAGAAGTGGTGACGATCGTCCTCTCCCTCTTCTTCGCAGGGCTTATCTCTTTCTTCATCTTCTCTTTCTTATCCATACCTTGCTTTCCTTCTTCATGTGGTGCTCAGCCTACATCTTCTGGCGCGCAGCCTATTCTACTTTGCCAGGCGTTCAGCCTACTTCTTCAGGCGCACAGCCAATCCGAATCATAAGGATATAAGCTCGCCGCAGAGTGACTTTCCATATTATGCGCCTGCAATAGAAGTAGGGCAAAGCGTTTGCGCTCCTATCCTTATATATAAATAAGGAAAAGGGCCTCCGTGAGGAGACCCAGTAGATCAAAGCAGGAATTGATCAGACGGTCGCGAAGAATGACAAGGACGCAGCGATGTTGTTCATTTCGGCTCTATTAATTACATTGGGATCGGTTCCTTCGAACCAAGCAACACAATTAATGGTCACTACATTTTCGATTCCGTTTCCGTCATTTCCATCACTCGGCGCAAGTGTGCAGATGTAGTTCATGCCCTCGTCTTCATCCGGACTGACTGAGGCGCTGCCCAACTCGACAAACATGTTATTGTCATCATCGTCGTTTGGATCTTCTGCTAGTCCAGAATAGATAAGATGCTCAGAGTCGCTGTTGCCATAGGAACCAATCGTGTTGGTGCCAGTGACATAATGAATATCGCTCGGCTCGTCTTGGAGCGGCGCCCAAATCAAATTACGAGTAGTTTTGTTATGGAAAGCCATGCGGAAGCCCTTCTTTGTTTTCTCGGAAGCGCTTCCTTGGGCGGCTGTGCCCACGCTGGGGTCAACGTTGGAATTGTCCACGTCGAAATAGACCTTTCTAGTATTCCTGTCGGATCCGAAATCATAGGTGAAAGTCATGTTCCAACTGACTGCGTAGTACCAATAGTCGTCGCCTATCTTGGCTGCGCTGTACATCCAATCGGCATCTTTAGCATAGGTGTTTGTAAGAGCGATTATGATAGTGTCACCGTCAGTGTGGTCTCCGGTGCAGGTGAGACCCCAAACATCAGAGAGGTTGCTAGCCGTGATGGTGGCCACAGCTGTAATGCCCTCCGTACCGGCCATCGAATAGTGATCGGTCGGAGTGCCATGGGAAGTAAAGGTATACGTTCCGGCGATCTGCTTTGACGCTAACAAAAACTTCGCAGCATCAATGGCGACCGCGCCAGTGTATGTACCACCTTCATTGTGCTCCCCGGTTAGTCTGGCAACTGATTGATTTGTAACTGTGTAGACCGAATCGTCACCCACCGTTGCAACGGTGTGCTTGAAGGACCCGTGTGTCATTTTCACGTTTCCGTCAGCTGCGCCTACGACAATCGCATCTCCGACCTTTTTGGTTCCGCGATCAGCAGTCATTTCAACAGAAAGGTTACCATTGACCCTTCCGACGCTGAATGAACTTATGGCAGTATTGAATGTGTTCACCGACGAGAACCAAGCAACGGTTCCGCCGACAGATCCGGCAGCGGCAAGCATCAACACGCCAAGAGCAGGAACCACCAGTAGTGATTTCTTTAATTTTTTCATAAATATTTTCCTTGTTCGTGTCGTTATAAACGACAAAAATCATTGAACATTGCTGTATCAATGGATGAATGGCTAGAGCTCGCATCGCTTTGCCGCCGGGAGTTGGGACGCCCTCGTAGGTTTTTGCTTTGCGATATTATTTTCGCCCAGTCAAAAATCCATGTCAACATTCTTTTTATAGCAGTGCACCTAGCATAGATCTTTTTTCCTAATTCTGGCGAACAGCCATCTCTATTTAATCCCAGGCATGGCGCCCAGCCTATCTCCTCTTTTGAGACTCAAGCGGTTGAGCGTCTCCTAACGATATATAGCAAATGAACAAGAAAAACGAATTCCTTCGATGACGCATAATGCGCTAATACGCGTAACAGGTGAAAAAATAATGTGGAATTCCGCTTAGACCGTGCTAAACTATAGGCAGCCTAACCGAACGAATAGGCCTTTTTGCAAAGTTTAAATCGATGAAAAACAAGAAGCCGCTGTTCATAACGTTGCTTGCCGTGGATTTGGTATTGACGCTTGGTCTAGCGGTTTTCAATATCATCATGCTCGCCAATACGGTCGGCAAAACCGCAGCCGAGATCCTTGGTTCCGAAGGATTCATCGGATATCTTCAGAACAATCCGACGGTATATCTCGTCGCATTCGTCATCCCGCTATTCGTGCTACTAGCCGCCAACATCATCGGGCTAGTGATCTACGTCAGGAAATCCACCAAGAAGGAACCGATCCAGGTCAATGACCTCACCGATGAGCAGAGGGAAGCGCTTAAAGCAGAACTTCTCAAAGACCTCGAGAACGATAACAAATGATTATGGACGGCCCGCGGGCCGTTTTAATTTATTAAAAATGCTTGACTTGGGGGGACAGCATCGGTATATTTTGGGTGAGAAAATAGCAAAACCGTGGTGACGCGGCGTCGCAAAGCTACAGGGTCTAACCCTTAAAAAGTTAGATTGCCAGCTGCCTTAGGCTTGAATCAAGCCGCCAGTGAAAATGGATGAAAGGCAGCTGGCTTATTAGATTCAAAGCCATTGGGACATATTCAGCCGTTTCATATCCTCGAAAATGGGCATTTTATGTACGAACTCGATTACGTTAAAAAGCGCTTGAGAAGGCGGGTAGCAGCCATAGTGGGCGGCATCGGCACGACCGGAGTCGTCGCTTTGGGCATCATCGCATTCCTCGGACGTTACACCGGAACCTTCACGGTTTCGGTCAATAACGGGGAGATCTCGCTGTCGCTTGCAACCGAGAAGGCGTTCCAGAATCCCGAATCCCTGCTAAGGGTGAGCGAGGCTTACCCCTATGAGGAATTCACCTATAGCGCCTTCCCTAGCGACGATGTGCTCGATAGCGAAGAGAGTGAGTCATTCAGCCCCTGCCGAGTGAACGAAGACGGTGCGATTGAGTCGGTCAATTACTTCAAGTACACCTTCTACGTCAAAAACGTGGGAAGCGAGATCGCTAATTACGTCATGAGTATCAACGTCGTGGAGAATCAGCTGTCGGAAGATGGCAGAAGCCTCCTCGACACCCTCCGGGTCATGGTCTATTCCAATGACGCGGAATCCGAAACCCATGACTATGGCATATTCGCCAAGAAATCGGCCTACGTCCATGAGTATTATGACGAGGAGGGCGACCTTCACGACACCTATCAGGAATTCGTGAACTTCTATCCTCTCGGCAAGCCGATCCCCTCGGTCCTCGATCATCCTCTAGCGACGAACTTCGTCTCAGACGATGTGATCGCGAAGTTCCGGGTGAACGGATTCGGCATCCGCGCGATGCAAAGGTATACCGCGGTGCTCTGGCTAGAAGGGGAGGACCCGCAGTCGTATCAGTTCTCCGACGATATGGAAAAGCTGAAAGCTCCAGTAGGAGCATCAATCAAATTAGGAGTTGAAATCAACGCTTATGAAAACTAATGGCAAAAAGGCGATCATAGCCACTATGGCGATCGCGATGGCTGCCGGTATAGCTGGCTCCATCTCCGGAACCGTAGCCTGGTTCCAATACAATACGCGCGTGACTTCCGAATTCACCGGAACGACCGCGAAATGCACTGAATTCCTTCAAGTCAGGACCATTAAAGACGCTACTGGCACTGTGGCGAAAGCGAAACTTGCTAACGAAGCTGCTGTTACTGCAGCCGCTGCAAGCTATGCCGAAGGCGATATCGTCATCACCGATGACTTCAAGGTCTTCACCAAAGGTGCAGAGTCTTTTGGCGCAGGCGTCGCTGCTGTTGACGGAGCTAAATACGATGTTAACGGCACCGTTTACAAGTACAAAGCAGCTGCACCCGCCGCGTGGGAGACCATCACCAAAGATTATGGCTCTTGGGGCACCAGCCTTCAGAACGCCGACATCCTTGAGGCCGCTGGCCGCGCCAATGGCAAACTTGCCCCTGTCACCGCTCCTGGTGCAACCGTTGATGGCGCTTTGCCAACCCTTTATGGCCAGCCTGTCTGCGGATATGAACAGTATGCTCACGGCGATTACAAGTGGCAGACCGCGGAAACATCCGACTATATGCAATTCCAGCTTCAGTTCCGCGTCCTTGACATCGACGGCAAGGAAGCAAACCCGAATGCCTTGATTGCACAGCCTCTTTACTTGACCGATTTGACCATCGCTCAGAAAGTGACCTCTCCTGCAACTTCGGATATCTCGAGTGCCGTCCGCGTCCATTTGGCTCACGATACTACCTATGCCCACATTGGCAAAGGCACCAACGCGGCTAACATCAGCACCGTTACCACCGGCTCTCTCGATCTCAATCTCGATGGCCACGTTGATGACGAAAGGGACGTCCCGGGTTCCCATTACAGCTTCAACGCTGCGGATCCTGAGAATCCTGTTGCGCTTCAATACGGCAAGGACGCTGGCATGGGGACTTCTGCAGCATATTCGAACCTCTATGCAGCAAACGGCCTTTATCCAACCAACGATAGCGTCGGCCACTTGGAAGGCGGGCGCGCCCTCGGAACCACCGATGGAACTGACGTTCCCGCAACCGATGCTGAATATTTCACGTTGACCGTCACGATTTATCTTGAAGGATGGCAGCCGCTTGAGCCTGCTAACGGAGCTGCTGCGGTTACCAGTCCTGCGAACACGATTTGGAATAGTGCTAGCTACATTGGCTCCGAGTTCAACATCGGTATGTCCTTCGGCGTCACCACGCTTGACTAATCCCCATCCATCATTCTGTATCAATCCTATCCTATAAATATTTCCTTATGATCCCATGGGCGGCCGGTTGAGCTCGGCCGCCCGGGGATAATCGGGTATCACATCTAATATAAAGAGGATGCAACTATGAAGAACATCAACAAAGCAAAAGTCACGACCGTCGTCTTGTCCACCCTCGCGGTCGCGTCCATGGTAGGCTCGGTCACCGGCACCGTCGCTTGGTACCAATACTCGACTAGGGCGAGCGTCGCCTATAGCGGAGCTTCGGCCAAGTGCACTGAGAACCTGCGGGTCAGGATTTTCCGTCCGTCGGTTGAGGAAGATCTAGAAAATGGCGTCCGGGGCGACAATGGCTACAAGACGGAGTGGAGGAGCGACCTTCGCATCGCCGACGTCCAGAATTACCTCAATGACGTCAGGACCAATGCCGATGATGCTTCGCTTAAGCCCGTCACTAGCGGCGAGCTCGATGAATATAAAGTCGCGACCTCTTTCTACTCTAACCCGGTCCGCTACCATGGCTCTACCGAGTCCTGGGGCAAAGCAACCCTCGACGACTACGTCGAATTGCCTTTGCAGTTCCGCGTCGAGGACAATAATGGGAATTCCGCGGTAGAACGCGAATTCCTAGCTAAGAACCTATATTTGGCCGATCTCACCATGAAATCGACCTCACCCGATGGCAAGAAAGACATCACCAACGCCCTCCGCGTCTCCTTCGACGCGACTAGTGACGTGACCTTCTCGACCCATGGCAAAGACGTCGACGTCTATTCGAAGCTCGATATGGACGGGGATGGCGAATTCGACAAGATCGATGGCAACGGCACCGATTACGAATTCAATGACCGTGAAGACATCGTCTATGGCGATAAGAACAAGGTCGCCAAATCGACGAAGATCCTAAAAGCGGATTTCGGCCCCTCTTGGGTGATCGATGGCGCCGATACCGGCATCGAAACCGTCGGCAATAGGGAAGGCACCTATTACCACACCGCTGAGCTTGCCTATCAAGATGTCAAGTCCTATACCTTGCAGGACAATGAAGGCGTACCATTCGATTTCGTCGAATATGACGATAATGGAAGCCCTGCGTATAAGACAATCGGAGCAGGGCACATCGTCACCAAAGAAGGCGACGTCTGGAAGATCGATGGCGTGGATGCAATCAATGATCCCGCCTTGACTTCTAGCGACGCGCTCATCTACAAATTGACCGATAGCGATGACAATGAGCTATTGATCGCTGCTTATGGCGGCGACTATGCGGCTCTTGGCGTTGACATTGCAGTCGAAGTCGAGAACGGCTTCAAAGTCGATGGCGTAGCCACTGGCCTTGCGTTGCCAATCGAAGATGAACCAACCTATGGCGTCGTTTCGATTGCCTTGGTATCTGGCTCAACCGATTTCTATCGCGTCGCCTATTACGATGGCAGCGCATTCACCTTCTCCGAGGAATACGCGCCCACTCAGCCTGCTGCGAAGATCTATACCGATGTTAGCGGCGCTGGGCACGTCGTCACCCGCAAAGATATCGTTGCCGCTTCTTCTAGGATGCTCGCTGACGATAGCGACTATGAGCATGTCGTCGGAAAGCCTTTGGGCGTAACCGTCCCTTGGAGCGTTGGCGATGCCGCAATGGATGACGAAGATTGGTTCTCCGTCACCGTCCGCATCTACCTCGAAGGCTGGCAAAACCTCGATCCGACGCTAGAAAGCGCGGTCAAGATCGAAAGCAATTCCTTGACTGCGGCCCAAATCGCTTCCGATGGCGACACCGAGAAAGCCTATATCGCTAGCGATGACCTCAAGGTCTATACCCATGATGGCGTGCAATGGCAAGGCGCAGAAGCTGATCCTAGCAAAGTCTACGTTATCAGCAATTCCTTCTATAGCTACTCCAAAGGCGGCCTGAACGAAATCTCCCCAGCCGATCGCGGCTCTCATTACGTCGAGGTCAAGGATTTCGTCGAAGACGCTGACATCGCCGGGATGACTGGCATGGCCGATGGAGACGCATATCTTGCCTCCGACACCATGAAGCTATACGTCTATTCCACAGACGATGGCAATTGGACCGCACGCGACCTCGAGATGAACGAAGTCGTCGTCAACGCAGCCGATGGCAAAGTCTATGCCAAGCAAGCGGGTGAGTTCAAAGCCCGCGTCGGCGGCAACATCTGGGACGACAAAGAATACGTTGGAGCTTCCTTCAACGTCGGCATGACCTTCGCGGTCGATGCCTATTGATCCATTTGATTATTTGATATTTTCCTAGCGGGGGACGCGCAGCAAATCTTGCGCGTGTCTATAAACGCACGCGGACCTAGTTCGCAAAAGAAAGAAGCCTAAATCCATGAAATTCCGCAAAACATCACTGTTCATCGGCCTCATGTCTGTGGCTTCTTTGGCGTCCTTCGCTGGGGCTATGACCGGCACCATCGCATGGTACGCCAATAGCAACCACGTGACCGTCGAATACACCGGCACCTCGGTCTCTAGCTCGCAACAGCTTCAGATCGGACTCTATTTCACTGGCGACTATAATTTCACCTCTGAAGAGCGAAAAACACACGAGCTCACCGCCCAAGATATTGATGGCACGACCTATTATTGGGTCGAGCCAGGGCACGGCCTTACCAAGGAGCTAGTGACCGCATATCTAGGCAAGCAAGGCTATGCCACGACTGAGCTAGAACCCGTCACTACAAGGGAATATTCCCCCGATGGCACGTTTAACCTCTATAAATGCCCGACCGCCTTCACCGCGGAAATCAATAAGGCCGCCCTCAAAAGCGCCTATTGCAAGATCCAGCTTGCCTTCCGCGTCCTCCAGCCGACGCTAAATTCCGTCACCTATCGCGCAAACCGCGAGATCTGGCTTAGCGACGCCACCGCGGAATCCACTGCGGATGGTCATAAGATCGATAAGGCGCTGCGTCTATATTTCAATAACGGTGAGACCGGCCACAAGTTCGTCGTGGCCCCCTCGGCCAACTTCGATGATGGCCATGGCGGCCAAATCCTACAAGGCACCAACAAAGTCGCCGGATTATTGAACCTCAATAACGACGAATACTATGATTGCGACGCCGATGGCGAGGAGATCATCTATGGCGATTACAGTGGCAATTCGTTCACGAAAACCACCTCTTTCTCTGCCGAGCAAGCCACAGGGCTAGACGACGTCAATGCCACGGGGCTAGATACCTCTAAACCCGCTAACGCCTCAACCTTCCTCGCTCGTCACGAAGAAGGGATGAACGGCTATCTTTCCGGGACCTTCGTCAATCAGCTTAACGCCAAAACCGCGACCTATTACACCAAAGCCAAGATCGCTCCGACCGACGATGGCTATGGAAATCTCTCTGGCGGGGTTTACGTCGCCAAAACCGCCAATTTCGAGGGTGGCGAAGCAAATTCTTACAAAGCGGTGGGCACCACGGATATGTACGTCTATATCGAAGGCTGGGACCATGCGGTCATCGACACCGAGATTAGCTTCGGCTTCAATCTCGGCCTCACCTTCCAGATCAATAACAGCAGGTCATGACCATGAAGCGGAGCAAGATCGTGATAGGAATACTGGTCGGCATCATCGCCTTGGCCAGTTTTTCCGTTTCTTCCTCCGTTGCGTGGTATGCTAGCTCAGCCAACGTGGGCGTCCAATATTTCGACGTCGAGGTCTCAGGCGGCCCCGATTTGAAGGTCTCAATCCAAAAGGATGACTTATCGCAGTTTGGTGAGAGGGCAAACGCTTCGGACCTCGACAAGATCGATAAGCCGTTCTTCCCCGTCTCGGCGATGAAAAGCGACACTTGGATGGGTGGCGAGAAGCCCGTCTTTTATGATTACCATGGAGGGTTCGGGAGCAGGTCTGGCGAGCCAAATGGGATGTACGCCGCGATACAGGGCTATTTCTCGAATCCCATCTATCTATTGACCGATGCCGATTCGTATGTGACTATCGACGCCAAATCGACCTTCGTGAATTCTTTGGTCGAAGCGAACCGCCGCGCAATCGAAGCGGGGGAGATCGAGAATCTGGCAGGGTATTCCGAAGAAGTTCTATTGGAACGCCTTAATTCCTTGGAGAAGGCGATGCGCATCTCCATCTACGATCCAGAGGATTACGTGTTCCAATATAACATTTTCGACCCGCATAAAGATGGTACGACTTTATACGGCGGGGTGCTTGATAACGATAAAGATACTTACTTTGATACATATTACGGTTCCGATGATAAGCCCCGCGACCTAATCTATGGCGAAGTCTACCATAGGGAGCTCGCCGTATATGGAGAGCCGTTAGAAGATAAGCAAGAAGCCATAGGCGAGCTCACTTGCTTCAATGCAAACCGCAGGGCCAACACAATGCCATTCGACCTAGAGGCCTCTTTGTCGAATGGACTCCAAATTGCCGAGGAACCCTCTAGGCTACTAGAAGAATGCGATTCCGATTTCGTCTCAGATGATCCTGAGGCGAGGTCGATCGAGGTGTTCTCTAGCGATCCTACTCGCTTCGCCCCTGGCTCCATCGATGAGGAAAAGCTAAAATCCAAGATCGATACCTCGGATACTGCGGAGTACGTATTCGCCTACGATGGGGCGAATTGGAATTACAACGAGGAAGCGGTGGATCTATCCGAATATGGGCTCAAAGCGAATCTAGTTTCTGGGGAAGCGCTAAAAGAAGGCGATAAGCTCATCGTAACCGTGAGCAAGCCGAACCCCGTCGTGATAAAATGCTATGCGAACGTTCCGAAAGCCATCTACCTAAGCATCTACCTAGAGGGCTGGGACCTCGATTGCGTGAACGCCTCCATGGGCGGGCACTTCTATTCCAACGTTTCCTTCCGCGTCATCTCCTCGATGAACCGGATCTATAGCTAAGGAGGCTACGTCAACATGACCGCTTACTTCGAATATCTGCGCCAGATCATCCTCCGCGTCTTCTCTGACATCGGCACCTGGTTCACCAAAACATTCGCCGTCCCCTGGTCGGACGTGCCGAACAATTTCTCCGATTACCATTCTTATCTCGTCGTCTCTAGCCAAGAGTTCGGCTTCTGGGGATGGTTCTTCTGGGTGCTTTTCTTGCTTCTTTTCGTCGCGGCTATTGGGGCGTTAGGCTTCCTGATCTTCCTAGGGATCCGCAAATACGTCCGCTTCGTGAGGAAGGAGCTCGACAAAGAAGAGCTCCGCAACCAGATCGAGAAGCTCAATTACGAGCTTTGGCTCGCCACCAAGGAAAAGGACAAGATCCTGAACCTCAAGGTCGGCTATATGGGGCTTAAGCCCGGAGAAGAAGCGGGGCAATCCGCCGAAGCTAGTCAAGAAGCCGCAAGCGATTCGCGCTTCCCGAAGCTCTCCTCAGTTGATGCGATGTATCGCGGCAAAGACATGGACATCCCCTTCCAGAAAGGCCTCACCTTGGAAGAGCTATGCAACGCCTTCCGCAACTTCGCGGCCAGCAAGCTAGGCCTATATTACAAAATCGACGCGATCAGGCACCTCTTCGCCGGCATGGCCACCTCGAAGCTCATCATCCTCGAAGGTATCTCCGGTACCGGTAAAACCTCGATCACCTACGCCCTAGGCAAATTCTTCCGCAACGACTCTAGCATCATCCCAGTCCAGCCTTCTTGGAAGGACCGCTCGGAGTTACTCGGCTACTACAACGAATTCACCAAGAGATTCAACGAATCCGAATTCCTGAAGGCGCTTTACGCAGCCGGGTACCGCAAGGACCTCGACATCATCGTCCTCGACGAAATGAACTTGGCCCGCATCGAGTACTACTTCGCCGAATTCCTCTCCGTCATGGAAATGAGGGACCCCAATGACTGGGTGGTCGATCTGATCCCGTCTCCCCAGCCTGGCGACCCCGTGATGCTAAAGGAAGGAAAGCTCCTTATCCCGCAGAACGTCATCTTCTTCGGCACCGCCAATAACGACGACTCGACCTTCACGATCTCCGATAAGGTCTATGACCGCGCGGTGTCGCTATTCTTCGACGACAAAGGCCGTCCTTTCCAGCCGCAGCCGCAAGAGGCGATCCAGATGCCTTACTTCCAGCTCCGCGCCCTATACGATGAGGCGATCCGCCAATTCCCGATCTCCGAATCGATGACCAAGAAGTTCGAGGAGCTCGACAACTTCGTCATCAAGAAATTCAAGCTCGCCTTCGGTAACCGTATTCTGAAGCAGCTCGAATCCTTCATCCCGGTCTACGTCGGATGCGGCGGCAAGGAGATCGATGGCTTCGACTTCATCTTCACCAACAAGATCCTCAAGAAATTCGAGGCCTTGAACCTCGCCTTCTTGAAGGACGAGCTTTCCCAACTCGATTCCTATCTCGATAAGCTTTATGGCAAGGGCACCTTCCAGATGGCCCACGCCACGATCGAGAACCTCATGAAGAACAACTGATGAAACGCCACACAGACGAAGAACTATATAAGCGCTTCATCGCGCGCATGCGCGCCGTGGAGAAAGGCGGCGAGGAGAAGGACATCCTCGACGCGCTTTCTAGTGGCCAGAATTCCTACATGCGCTTGGACCGCCTCGAGTCCTCTTCCTATGATCCCTCTTGGATCGACATGATCGAAGGAGTGCTTTTCGACCTAGGCGACATCATCAACGTCCCGCGCATCAACACCAAGACCGTGGGCGACGTCTCCCCGATTGAGCTCGCCAAAAAAATAACCGGGGAATCCGTCCAGCATCTAGCCTCCCACACCCAATACATCAAGGAAGTCGATGACTACGGCAACGTCATCCCATCCAAGATCATGTCCTTCTCCAACGAAGACGATTATCTTACCTACGAGAACCGCTTCATCGCGACTTTCATCCGCAAACTCATATTGTTCGTGGAGAAGCGATACGAATTCGTCCAGAAATTCGCCCAGCTCCACGACGAAGAGGTCCTCTACATCAAAAACCGTTCCGAGGTCCGCGGGGCCGACGTCTCGATCGAGACCCGCATCAAGGTCGTGAGCGCCTCCGAGACCACCCAAGCCAAGGAGAACAACGCCTATTTCAGGCGCATCTCCGAGGTAAGAAGGTATTTGCTTTATTATTACGGCTCCCCGTTCATGAAGATGTTCAAGACCGAGAAGAACGTCCGCAATCCGATCCTGCAGACGAACATCATCCGCAAGAACGTCAAATACCATCATTGCTACGAAGTCTATCGCTACATCGAGCGATTCGAGCACCTAGGCGTATCCTATCAGATCGATGAGGACTATAGCCTATTCACCGATGAGGAGCTGCGCGAGCTCAATTACTCTTTGCTCGCGAGCTACTTGTCCTTAAGGGGCAAGAAGAAATCAGGCGAGATCAAATCCAATTCCAAGACCTATAAGCCGAGGATTTTGACTTCCATCGATGACGAGTCTTTCCTTTATCACGATTACCTCAAGGGCCCGATCGAATTCGTCAGGGCCGACAAAGGGTATCGCGATTTCCTAGGGAGGCTAGAGCCAAAAGACCTCCCCGAAAACCCAACCGAGGCGGAGAAAGGCTATTTCAAAGAGGATTACGAAGCCAAATCCGACCTTGCCGAATTCGACAAGGAACTCGCTGAGCTTTTGAAGAGGAAAGCCGAGGAAGGCGCTTCCTTTGAGACCGAGATCAATGAAATCCTTGCGAAACGCGAGGAAGAGAAGAAGCGCCTTGAGGCGTTAGAGCTAGAAATCGTGAACAAGGAGCAGGAGGACCTATTGAACAAGATCCGCGCCGAGATCGTCCGCTCCGCCGAGAGCTATCGCGACGAATACGTTCCCTATATGCCTGATCCCGAAGAATCGGCTAAGAGAATGGACGAAGCGATGGAGCCGGCTTTAGACGGCGAATCCATCCTCCGCGATCCGAACAAGACCTTCCCGTATCGCGATTCGATGACCCCGTATCAGCTTTCCGAAGAAGAGAAAGCCGCCCAAGCCGCGCTTGAGGCGAGAAGAAAAGAAGAGATGCAGCTCAAACTCGAAGAAGAGGCGCTGCGCGAAGAACTCGCTGACCTCGACTCCTATATCGAGCAGGCCGAAGATGAGCAAAAGTCTCCCGAAGAAATACAACAGGAATTGCTCGATAAGCAAGCTTCCTCGGTGATCGAAGAGATCAAAGCCCTCGAAGAAGGGGAAGTGGGACTCGTCGAAGAAGAGCCTCAAGAAGGCGAACTAGCCGCGGAAGAAGAACCTGCAGAAGGCGAGCAGCCCTCTGAAGAATCCGCCTCTATTGATGCGATGAAAGAGCCTTCAGGCGAAGAATCTGCAGAAAACAAGCAACCGGAAGAAGAACTTGCCTCGACAGAAGAGGAATCCATAGAGCAAGCGCCCGAAGAACAACCCGCTTCCGAGGAAGCTACTGGAGAAGAATCCGCAGAAGGCGAGCAACCTGCTGAGGGAGAACTTCCCCCAGCCGAGGAACAGCCTACCGAGGAGCAGCCTGCTTCCGTGGAAATTGCAGAAGAACCCGCTCCATCAGCCGAGAAACAACCTGCTGGCGAAGAGCAAACTGCTGGCGAGGTGCAGCCCGCTTCCGTGGAAGTTGCAGAAGAACCCGCTCCATCAGCCGAGAAACAACCTGCTGGCGAAGGAGAACCCGCTTCTGAGAAAGCTATTAAAGAAGAATCCGCAGAAGGCGAGCAGCCTGCCGAGGGAGAACTCCCCCCAGCCGAGGAACATCCTGCTGGCGGCGAGGAGCAGCCCGCTTCAGTGGAAACTGCAGAAGAGCCTGCTTCCGTGGAAGCCGCTGGAGAAGAGATTGCCCCGACAGAAGAGAGCCAACTTGGCGAAGAGGAAGTTCCTGGCGAAGAGCAGCCTGCTTCCGTGGAAGCATCTTCGGAAGAAGAGCCCCATGAGATTCCAGAAGAAGAGCCGGGACTACCCGATATCGAAGAGCATATCGAGGATATTCCTTCGCATGAACCCTCCGAAGAGAAGATTGAGAAGCCTGAGATACCTAGTGGCTTTGTCGCGCCTATTGGAATTGATATCCAGGATATGGATGAAGGGGCTAAGGAAAAAGGCCGCGCCAAGAAACGCGAGAGGAAGCCATTCACTCTCAGAGACCGTCCTAACGTTAAGCTCCGCCGGAAGAAGGAAGAATAAAGGATGCTTGGCCTATTCGGAAAAGACAAAGAGAAGAAGCCCAAACGCCCGAAGAGCAAAGCTCGAAAGATCATCGAGTGGGTGCTTGTCGGGATTTTCGGCGCGATCTTTGCCTTTGCCGCGGCCGCGACGATCGACGGGATGATCCATAAGAACGAGAACTATGGGCAGTCGCTAAGATTCGGGGTTGGGACTTTCGTCGTCCAGACCGACTCCATGGAGCCGGAATACAAGGTCAAATCCGCGATCGTCACCTACAAGAAGCCGATCGAGGAGATCGTTGATCTTTTCAATGACGGGCAGAAGGTCGATCTGACTTTCGTTTACGCGCCCGCGCCTAGGTTCGAGCCCGATGATACGGCATTGACCTATCAGACCAATGCGTCTTCCGCGGATAGGCTTTATGGGACCCCGATGACCCATAGGCTTCGCGAGGTCCATATCGATGAATCCCAGCCCGTGGGGCAAGGGAGGTACATCTTCATCCTCGCCGGGATCAACGATATGTCCGGCGAATGGAAGATCAACCAATACCAGGTCGTGACCGAGCAATATGTGCTAGGACAGGTCGTGATGAACAGCCAATTCCTCGGCGGGGTGTTCGGATTCATCGCCTCCCCTCTAGGGCTATTCGCATTGCTGCTCATCCCGGCGTTCTATTTGGTGATCACCTCCGTGATCGATATCTTCCGAACCTTGAAAGAAGGCGAAGCGGAAGAAGCCTCGTCCGGGGCTGGACCGACTCTAACCGAAGAAGACAAAGCTAGACTTAAGCAAGAGATGCTGACCGAGATGTTCCGTGAGAAGCAAGCCTCGAGAAAGATAGAGCAAGCCCCTAAAACGGATGAGCCAAAGAAAGAAGACGATAAGCTCGCTGGGCTTAGCGAAGAAGACAAAGCGAGGCTTAAAGCTGAGATGCTCGCGAAGATGGGCAAAGAAGAGAAGCCCAAAGACGATAAGCTCGCCGGGATATCAGACGAAGACAAGGCGAGGCTAAAGGCTGAGATGCTAGCGAAGATGCAGCAAGAAAAGAAGACTCAGCCGAGGAAAGAAGACGATAAGCTCGCCGGGATATCAGACGAAGACAAGGCAAGGCTTAAGGCCGAGATGCTCGCGAAGATGCAGCAAGAAAAGAAAGCGTCTAAGCCCAAAGAAGAAAAACCAAAAAGCGACGCCCTGTCGGACTTATCCCCAGAAGATAAGGCACGGCTCAAGGCGGAGATGCTAATGAAGATGAAACAGGAGGAAGGAAAGAAATGAAAACCGTAAAAACCCCTTTCTTCACCCTGATGGTCGTGGCGGGGAGCCTTGCCCTCATCGCCTTGGGACTAACGATTGCGACGAGCGCCACTAACGGCTTTGGCGCAGGAGTAGGCATCATCCTCATGATGCTAGGGTTCATGATCGTCTTCCTCGGGGTAGCGTTCTTCTTCTTCGCGCGCTTCTATAGCCAGGCGAGGATGAACAAATCGCTCGAATTCGAAAACCTCTACTCCCTTGGCGAATCGATGCCCCTATTTAACCTCTATGCCTTCCAGCAGGCGGTGTTGCTCCGCTCCAAGAGGAAGAAATACGCGGGCAAGGAGCAGTGGATCATCGCTTTCTCGCCTTCGGAATATGCGGCGGGCCGCGGCATCAGGACAAACGGCGAAATGGCCGACGTCAATCGCCGCATCGCCGCGATCCTCGACAAGATGTTTGCCAAGCGCACCGGCAAATTCGACCACAGGAAGCACCTTTTCTGCTTCGACCGCGGCACCTTCCTAGTCTATGCGATCGACCGCGACGAGAAGGATGTGAACGACCTCGCCGTCGCGATTCGCGACGAGATCTACGCGATGGTCGAGGAGCATCGTTACCATATCTACGTCCAGCCTTTCTTTGGCATCGCTCCGGTCGATAAGGCAACCAATTTGATCGACAATATCGGCAACGCGATGCTCGCTAGAGACGCCGCCGAGAGCAACTTCGAGGCCATCACCTATTTCGATCCCTCGATGAAGAAGACCAACTCCAAAAGCGAGATCGATGAGATCATCCAAGCCTTTGAGAAAGGCGAGTTCAAGGTCTTCTACCAGCCGAAGTACTCGCTTAAGCAAGAAAGATTCACCTCCTCTGAGGCTCTAGTCCGCTGGGAATCTCCGACCCGCGGCCTATTGGGACCTGGAAAATTCATGGACAAGATCGAGGCTGCGGGCCTTATCCATGAGCTCGATACCTATGTCTTCCGTCAGGTCTGCAAAGACCTAGGAGACGCGAAAAGGCGCGGCAGGAGGCTAATTCCCGTCTCGGTCAACTTCTCGCTTTACGAATTCTATTCTAGCGACTTCCTAACCTCGGTCATCAAGATGATCGACGATGCCAAAATCGAGCATAACCTCATCGAGATTGAGATCACCGAGACCACCTCGCAAGCCAACCAATTCCTCTCCGTCTCGATCATCAAGAAGCTCCGCCAGCAGGGGATCCGCATCCTCATGGACGACTTCGGAATCGGCTATTCCAACATCTCGAACCTCCGTCGTATCCCCTTCGACGCGGTCAAGATCGATAAGTCCTACGTCGATAACATCGCAACCGATGAGCGCGCCCGCGAAGTCGTCCGCCTCTCGATCGGACTTTGCAAAATCTCGGGCCTAGAAGTCATCGCAGAAGGCGCTGACTCCAAGGAGCAGATCGACATCTTGCGCCGCGCTAGATGCGACGTCATCCAGGGATTCTATTATTCGCAGGCCTTGCCCCGCGAAAAATACGAGAGGTTCCTCCTCGACAATCCGTTCGAGACCCAGTCCGAAGAGGAAGGAGGCAGTGAACAATGATCATGATCGTCGGCTCGAGCCATGACGACGTCCTCTATTTCGAATCGATCATGTCCGACAAGCGCAGGGAAGTCGTCTTCGACCGCTTCCCGATCGTCCTCGGGCGGATCTTCAACCAGGAGGTCCTCGTCTTAGGCCAAGTGTATTCGAACTATTTGAGTTCTTCCCTCGTCCTTTACCTCGTCCAGAAATACATGGTGATCCTCGTCTTCTCGGTCGGCAAAGCGACCGCCTATAGCAAGGACTGGAAGCTCGGCGACATCGCGATTTCCCAGATCACCTACGCCGCCGATGTCGACCAGACCGCCGACATCGAGACCCATTTCGGGCAGATCCCGCTCATGCCTGCAAACTACGCTAGCCAGCCAGACGTCCTCTCCTACCTCGAGAAATCCCTCGAGTCCAAAACTGATGCCGCCTATTACCGCGCGACCTACGTCTCGACCAACGTCGTCTTCACCGCAAGCACCCAGCTCGTCGAATACGATGTGGACGGCAAGCTCTTCGGGAAAAGGGAAAGAGTGGTGCTAGATAGCACTTTGGGCGGCGTGGCCATGGCTTGCAGCCTTTGCCAGATCCCTTTCCTTGGGGTCAAGGTCATCGCGCGCTTCCTCGATAAGCCCTACACCGTGAACGAATACGCGGCGGCCTTATCGAAATTCAACGACATCGGCAAAGCCATCGTCACCACGATCGGCGACATCGGGCGAACCGACATCATGGGGTAGCAATTATGAAAAACGTGAACAAAACCCCGACACTACGGAAACTATTCTCGCATTACGCGATCATCTGCGTCGCGGCCTTATCTAGCTTCGTGCTGATCGCCGTGATCCTTTTGGTCCTATATGCGACGATCGGAGGGATCGGATTCCTGATCGCCGTGATCGTTTTATCGGTGCTTTTCGGCGGGGGATTCGCCTTCCTCATCTACTTCATCATCAAGACGATGGGGACCTATTATAACGATGGGCTATATGCCGCGACCTTAGAGAATTACCGCAAGATCAATAGCGCCTCGAGCGACCTTGCCTATTATCCGCAAGGGAGCGTCGAGGAATTCGATGAGCTCAACAAAGCGGTCAAGCAAGTCAAGGAAAGCTTCGCCAATAGCGTGCTGATCTTCGGCAGCCTCGATTATTCGACGTTCGACCTCGTGAAGGATCCCGTCTATGAAGGCGCGGTCACCGTCAAGAGCTTCATCGAGTCGCTAGGCAACATCATCGCCTCCTCGAAGAACTTCCGCAACGTCGTCGCCGAGGTCTATTACGAATCCGGCAAAGAAGGGCTGTCCAATGATGACCTAGCGCGCCTATTGAAGCGCATGGACGAGGCGTTCTCCTCTTATGATGATCGCCTCCTCATGACTTCCGATGACCATCGAAGCGCCTATATCTTCCTCCCGCGCATCGATAGCTTCTCGGGCGTCAAGGACCGCTTCGATATGCTTCTTGGCTCGATCGCCTTCTCGATCCGCTCGCCTAGCGGCATGAAGATCATCCCGGCCCATTATTCGATCGTCGCCTATCCTTTCTCCGCGGTCCACGAGATCTTCCCTGACCTCTATTACGCGAAGCGCCAAGGCGAGATCAGCAACCTCTATTTGCCGAATAGGTTGCACGGCATCGACGATATCACCGTGATGAAGGACTCGATGTACTTCAACCAGATGTCGCGCATCCTCTACAATATCTCCGCGATTACCTCTGACCGAGGGAACAAGGAAGAGGTCCGCGCCAAGATGGCGGACGTCCTCAATTCCATGATGCGCGAATCGGGATTCGAATCGGCCGGCATCGTGGCCTTCGACTCCGAGATCGGCGGCTACATCGTGAAGGATGCCGTCGGGACGGATGAGCCATTCCGCCTAGGGATGCGCGTCGAAAATAGATTCGTCACCGCCTTGAACGCGGTGGCCGATAAGAGCCACGTCTATTTCTTCTCGCGCCGCGACCACGCGACCGGCGAATTCGCCAAGTTCTGCGACCGCTTCGGACTCGAATCCGGCTTCCTATATATCCTTATTAGAGAAGGCGAGCCCGATGGGTTCATCTACATGGTCCATCGTTCCAGAAGGCCCTGGATCGATTCCTACCAGCAAGAAGCGCTGAGCGCAGCTTGCTACCATATCGCGGCCAGCTACGTGATCGGGCAATCGATTGAGCAAACGGTTGAGGCGCATCGCAGGTTCGAGGCGCTGCTTACCGCCTCTTCGACCGCGACCTATCAGATCGATAGGGAATCCTACAAATTGCTCGCCTTAAGCGAATCGGCCAGTAGGCTATTCCCTAGCGCCAAACTCGGCGGGATTTGCCACGAATGCCTCTTCGATAGGAAATCGCCTTGCAAGGATTGCCCGCTTAAGGTCGGCGACAAGAAGGTCTTCTCCGACAAGAAGGGGACCTATGAGATCTCGCTCGCCTTGGAGACGCGCCGCGTCGTAAACCCGACCCTCATGGTCATGAAGACCGAAGCTGCGGAAGGAGCGGCGGACCGCTACGACCGCGACCTCCTCATCAACTCCTTCGCTTCGCTCATGGAAGAGATGGATAACCATTATCTTGTCGGCGACTCCGGGTATTTGCTGCTTCTTCGCATCGATAACCAATCCGAGCTCGTCGCCAAATACGGAAGCGAAGGCTACCTATTATTGCTCCGCAGCTTCATCGAGAAGGTCAAGAAGGTCCTGAACGAAAAAGAAGCGGTGTTCCGCTTCGACCAGCAATGCCTCGGCCTCGTCCTCCCCGTCACGGGTCAGGTTGACCTATTGAACCGCGTCGAGGACATCTACCTCCTCACCAAGGACATCGTCTACGAAGGCGATGACAAGTACTCCCTTGACATCACCTACCTCCCGATGAACTACCCGCAGGGCTTTGCGACCTCCCTCGACTTCGTCCGCCACGTCTATCGCGATTATGGCGGAAAGAAGTACGAGTATTTCAAGGACCGCGTCTACTTCGATGACTCCGACTACATCCGTCCGGCCTCGAGAAGGGAATTCATCCTCTCGGTCATCAACGAGCAGTTCGGCAACGCGACCTTCGGCGTCAACTTCCAGCCGATGGTCCATCCCCTCGACAAGAAGATCTATGGCGCGGAGCTCCTCCTCCGTATTCAAGATACTTACCGCCACATCGTCTTCAACCCGGACGAACTCGTCAGGGTCGCGGCCGCCAACGGCAAGATCGCCATGATCTCGACCGCCTTGCTCCGCTACCTTGGCCAATCCTTCCAGACCGTCGGCGGCTTCACCTTGAAGCAAATGGGCTTCAACCGCCTCGCCATCAATACCGATGTCTCCTTCTTCCTCGACGAATTCTTCGCCAAGGACCTCGAGGCGATACAAAGGGAATTCGAGTTCCCGCGGAACTTCGTCTCGTTCGAGATCACCGAGAAGGACGCCTTCGACCATGCCGAGCAATTCATCGCGATCTCGAAGATGCTCCAGTCCTTCCACGTCGTCCTCGTCGTCGACCAGTATAGCGGCAAATACCTCTCTTGCGATGAGGTATTGCGCCTTGGCTTCTCCGAGATCAAGATCGGCCGCTACAACGTCCACGGCATCGACACGAACCAGACGAAGCTCAAAGACCTCACGATGCTTCTTAATCACGCGAAGGAGAAATCCCTCCCGGCTACCGTCGTCGGCGTCGAGAACCTCGACCAGTACAACCTCATCAAGGAGATCGATCCGACCGTCAACATGCAGGGGTATTACTTCTACGCCCCGATGGAGAGGAACGACTTCATCACCTTATTGAACTCGCAGTGATGCGGGTTCTTTTTCGTCTATCAGTTTCAATAGCTCTTCCTTTGACGGAATGATGGTCTGATATTCGCTTGCAAAGATCGAGGCATTGCCTTTTGGCAGAACCTCCGTCCTTCCCTCGCGATGGGGGCGTTTTGAGATTGGGTAAACAGTGTTTCCCCAATTCGGCCTTTCGAATAAACAACATAGAATGTCTTTTTTGCGTTGGCCATTCCTAGAGGCGCCATTTTAGAACAAATACATTCTTAGACACGCAAACAGAGGCTATAGACTCACCAGTGGGCGTTTCTCTATTTTGCCTTAGTCTGATGCAAGAATTATGATCCGCTTGTCTTGATTGCCCTTTCATTTAGTGACACTTTTGTGGCGCTTTGTGGCGCAAGATATGGTAGTTAGGCAAACGCCGATTTTGTTTTTGTGTGCTTGCCTCGGAATTTATTCCGATAGATGCGACTGCTAATATTGAATAGAGGGTTAGCCGCATCCCCAAGGCCATATAAAAAGGAGAAATGATCGATGAGGATTCTGCTTGTCGACGATGAGCCGCTTCAGCTGTTGCGACTTGAGAAGGCCGTGACTTCCGCTTTGAACAAAGAGGAAGAGATCCTTTCCTTTTCGAATCCCCTCAAAGCCTGGGAGGAGTGCCAGGACAAGCAGATCGACATCGCCTTCCTCGACATCGAGATGACCGGGATGAATGGCATCCGCCTCGCGAAATCCCTGAAGGGCGTGAATCCCAAGGTGAATATCGTCTTCGTGACCGCCTATGACGCTTACGCCTTCGATGCGCTGAAGATCCGCGCCTCTGGCTATATCAGCAAGCCCGTCACCAAAGAGAAGGTCCTTTTTGAGCTAGAGAACCTCCGCAACCCCGTAGGGGAGAATTTCAGCAGGGGCCTCAAAGTCAAATGTTTCGGAAGCTTTGAGGTATTCTATGGGGGAGTGCCCGTCAAATTCTCCTATAAGAAATCGAAGGAGCTATTCGCCTATCTCGTCGACCGCGAAGGCGCGGCCACGAACATCAATGAGCTGAATGCGGTTCTCTGGGAAGAGGACCATAAGTCGTATCTGCGCAATCTGATCGCCGACATTCAGGATACCTTGAATTCCCTTGGCCAAAGCGATGTGTTCGTGAAGCGGTACAAGGAGTGCTTCATCGATCCGAGCAAGATCGAATGCGATGCCTACGCCTATAAGAAAGGCGATCCGGAGGCGATAAGAAGCTATCGCGGCGAATACATGAGCCAATATTCGTGGGCGTTATTCGACGCGACCTACGAAGAATAGGAAAAATGAACGTGGCCGATGGCTGCGTTTTTTCGAACAATCAAAATCTATCACAAGAACGTGAAATCCTGCATTAATTAACTAAATATAGCCTTTTTTGCGGCTTAGAAATGATAAAAATATAGTTCATCTTTGATTGGCATATAAAAATGGGAAAAAGCACAAAGTGCGTTCTGCGGAGCGCAACGGCCGCCGGGGCGAACCCCGACGGTCGCGCGGCGGACCTCAGCGGTCGGTATTTTGAATCGGCTTAGAGATGTAAACCGTGAAGTTTCGGGACGCCCTTT
>CACYCS010000024.1 GCA_902773005.1 uncultured Erysipelotrichaceae bacterium | reverse complement strand
CGTGTGTAAGATTCCAGAAGACCTTCTTCCCGTCTATCTGCGTGCAAGGATATCCTCCTACCATCCGTTTTTCTCCTCAAATGAACGCCTGCTGCCTTTGTTTCAGGATTTGGATAAGTACGCGGAGGAATTCTCTTGTAGCGACGATGACATGCAAGCCCTTTGCGTTGCAAAAGCGGTGGAGATTCTGATCCGATTGGACGCGAATAAAAACCTACCCATCGAGGAAGCGAAGGATACCTATGTGAGCGAGCTCGTGGATTATATCGAAGCGCACCTCGGGGAGAAATTAACCCTTCGCACCATCTCCGACGCTTTCCATTATTCGCCGTCTTATGTTGCGACGACGTTCCGAAAACAGATGCATGTCTCGCTTATTTCCTATGTCAGAGGCAAAAAAATCATGGCCGCGCACTCGCTTATCAGCCATGGCATGAAGCCAAGCGAAGCGGCGGCGGCCATGGGATTCGTCGATTATTCGACTTTCTTTAGGTGCTACCAGAAACTATTTGGCGTCGCCCCGTCTTCCGCGAAGCGTGGAACGATTCGAGGCGAGGTCTGATTCTTATTTCTTTTCCCAGGATTGGTTGTTGCTCTTGACGTGGAGCACGTAATCCGGGTTGGCATTTTCGACTTTGCGGAAGCTCGCTTCGTCATGGAGGTCTTTGGCTTTTGCCTCGATCTTGAAATCGCCTTCCACCGGAACCACGAAATGGAATAAGCGGGTTTTGCCGCCTTTCCTTTCGAATTCCTTGCCGTTAACGTATAGGACTACCTCTTCTTGGTTCGAGGCGACATAGATGTTGGCGGTCTTTTCGTGGCGGTCGACGAACCTCTTTCCGCAGATGTGGACGAAGGGCTCATCGGACCAGAAGGCTTTGTAAAGGTAATAGGCGTCCTTTTTGATCTTGCGGTCAAAGGTGACTAGACCCTTGTGGTTTTTGCCGGGATCGCCTCCGACGTTTCTTGCATCGGCTGCGAAATCGAACATGTTCCAGAGGTGGGTTGCCCAAAGGTATTTCCGTTTCTCCAAGGATTTATAGATCTTGTAATGGCAGATGAGCTGGTACTCTTCGGAGTTGTCTCCGCGTTTTGGATGCTCGGTGTGGAGATTGGGCATGCCCTCGGCGCCATATTCGGAGAAGCCAAGCGGCTTGCGCGGGAAGAGGAAATGGAAGAACGATAGACGCACTCCATTGAGCCAGGTGAATGGAGTATACCAGCCGTGATAGAAGTTCATAGCGGTTGCATCGGGGATGTGGCAGAACGGATTGAAGGAGAACATCATCGCGAAATTTGCCATGCAGGTGGGGCGGGTTGGGTCAAGGCCGTGGATCATCTCATTGAGCTTCTTATGGTCTTTGGTCTTCCCTTTGGAGGGTTTCATTGTGATTTCGTTGGAGATGCCGCGGACGAAGATCGAGCAGCGGTTATAGGTCTGGGCGATGAGCTCCCTCATCTGCGAGACGACGTTGTCGTAGCCTTTCGGCATGTGGCGGGAGATGTAGGGGACCTCCGACCAAATCAGGAAGCCGTACCTATCGCAGAGTTCATACGTGTAGTCGCTATGCTGATAGTGGGCGAGGCGGATGGTGTTGGCCCCGACCTCTTTGATGAGGTCCATGTCCTCTTTGATGTCCTCGTTGGTGATCGCATTGCCAACCCCTAGTCTATCCTGGTGGCGGGCGACGCCGCGAAGAGGATAAGAGACGCCATTGAGGAAGAAGCCTTTGCGCGGGTCGATGAAGAATTCGCGGAAGCCATAATATTCCGTGAGCTCATCGCACTTGACGCCGTTATCATAGGCGGATGCGACGATTTTATAGAGGTAGGGGTCCTTCATCCCATTCCAGCGGTGGACGTTCTCGATCTTGATGGAGGCGTTCCCCTTCCCTTCGGCGACGAGCTTTTCCTCCGCGTCGTAGACTTGGATCCGCGTGTCTTCAGGAAGCGAGCGCCAGGCATGGACGGTCAGAAGGGCGTCTGCCCCGACAAAATTAGAGTCGATCTTGATGCCTTTTGAGCCAGAGGCGTCCATCTCGAAATGGACCGCTTCGGTCTTGATGAGGTTGACGTCGCGGTAGATGCCGCCGTAGAAAGTGAAATCGGCGGTCTGAGGGTAGACGAAGTCGTTCGGCTCATTGTCGACGTTTACGGCGAGTTCGTTCTCCCCCTCTTTATATAGGTCAGTGATTTCGATCCTGAAGCGGGAATACCCGCCATGGTGGATACCGATTTCCTTGCCGTTAAGGTAGACCGTGGCGGAGGAATTGACCGCATTGAATTCAAGCCATAGCTTTTGACCATTCTCAAGCTTTGGGGCTTCGAATGCGCGAATATACCAATATTTCGTGCGCACGTAGTCTCCGCCTCCGTCTTGCCCGTCAAATGCGTTCCAGGTATGGGGGACGTTGACGATTTCTCCCTCGTGAGTGCGTGCCTCATCGAGACTCACGTTTTTGGCGATGAAACGCCATTGCTTGTTCAGGCTGATAATTTCTCTCATTGGGGGTAGCTCCTTATATCAATAATATTCGAGACCTTGTGCTTAGATAGCCTACGTTGTTTCAGCTGAGATATGAATTGCAACTTAATATGAAATATATTGCATTTTTATCTCTGCGGTTCGCGACCTATTTGTCATATTTTGACTATTTGGCAGGCATAATTTGGAAACTTATGCGGTTTTTTATGCATTTGGCGCTAAAAAGCAATGATATCTTTGAAACCGCTTTCCAAATAACTTATTATTCTTTCTATTCATAAGGAGCATTTAACAATGTCCAACAAAGGAAATGG
>CACYCS010000023.1 GCA_902773005.1 uncultured Erysipelotrichaceae bacterium | reverse complement strand
GTAACGGTTTCTTGGGCCATGAAATAATCATATTCCAAATCGAAATCGTTTACAACTTGCGAACAAAGTTCACAGGTTTTATTTGATGGAACAAAAATGGATTAAAACAAGTTGCGAACGGCCAAAAACTATATTTGGAAATTTAAAGCGGAGATTAAGAACAAAGATTAAATTGGGGCTTTCGATTTTCGACGAATTGGTAGACTAACGCGTGTCTCTAATGACGATTCTCTTACCAGGCAGCGTAACAAATTAGCGATAGCGGAAAGGGGATCCTTGCGCCTATCGCCCGATGGAGAACGTGCCTTTACGCGCGGGAAAGATAATCTTTGGAAGCACAGGTTGTGCACCAAACAAAAACCAAATCGTTCTATTCAAGACTCGGCAATGAGCATTCAGACTGAGCCATTCAAAAACTGCTTGCCAACACCTTTTCGTAAGTCAGTGCTTCCTCAGATTTCAAATTATTTTGCTAACCACATTTTCTTGAGTGTATAGAAATTTATAATTGACAAAATTTAAAAAGAATTTTCAAATATATTCTCGACTTGTTCGTGAAAAATGAATCCAAATATTTAATTTGTTTACAGTTTGCGAACAGTCATATTCAATCTTAAACAAACTATGTAAATAAGAGTTTTCACGACCAATTGTAAATTAATTTCATTTTTGTTTACATTTTGTAAACATCATTTCCCAACTAATTGGTTGTAGTTTTTATCTTGTTTAACCCGAAAAATGATATACAACTAAATATGTTTCGAAACTCGAAACCGCGGAATGCTCGAGCTTCTCAAAATCCGTTATATATTTCCCTGGTTTTTAGGCTTTATACAATGTATATGTTTTAAATAAAAAAGCCCATGTTTGCTTATTTAGGCTATCTTATCTAAAAACATGGGCCCTGAAGTTATTTTTTTGCTATTTTAGAGGGAAATCTTTGGAAACTCGCGCTGAATAATTTGTACTACTTCCTCTTTGGTTGCGAGGTCCTCGCTGAAGGCCGACGCGCTTCCGCAAGCCACTGCAAGACGGATTGAATCGTGAACGTTTTTCCCTTCTTGAATTCCGTATACAAATCCTGCGACCAAGCTATCACCGGATCCTACCGTATTGATAACTTTTCCTTCTGGACATGGCACGATATCACCACCGTCATCGCCGCAGCAGAGGACCGCCCCTTTAGACCCAAGCGATACGATGACGTTTTTCGCACCCATCCTCTTAAGCGTTTCCCCAGCCCTAATCGCATCATCGTATGATTCGATTTTTACGTTTAGAGTTTCCTCTATTTCTTCTTTGTTCGGTTTCACAAAGAAAGGTCGATATTTCAATGCCGTGAGCAACGCCTCGCCATAGTAGTCGACCATGAAGTCGATGCCTAATTCATTTAACCGTTTGAAATACGGGTCGAGTGCAGACGGATCCATTTGCCCTGGCAGTTTGCTACAGAAGCACACAAGGTTTTGCTTGCCATCTTCATCGCGAGATCCATATGCGAAAATCTTCGCGAATAATTTGTCCAAATCCTCTTTGGTCGGAATCGGGCCGATTCCGTTTATCGCAGTCTCTGTAGGCGATTTGATCTTCCAATTAACTCTAGTTGTTCCTGAAATATGAACGAAATCGGTTCGGATGCCCTCTTCAGTTAGTTTGTCTTCGATATACTGACCAGTAAACCCCGCTAAAAACCCAGTGGCCACCGACCGCATTCCTAGGTTATTCAATACTCTTGAAACGTTGATTCCCTTGCCACCAGGCAAGATTTTTTCAGTCTTTGCTCGATTGATTTCTCCAACAGAAAACGCATCCAAATCGACGATGTAGTCAACCGCTGGAGAGAATGTAACTGTGATGATCATAAGGATTACTTTTTACTTCGTCCCTTCAATGACGCGATTCCATTCGCTACAAGAAGAACGATTAGGACAAAGATGTTCACCATGACGATTACGCCGCCGACATGCAAAGAGAATGTATACGCTAAGAATAGGCCAATAGCGGAGCTTACAGCCGAGAAAACGATTGCAAAGATATTCGTCGCCAAATTCGATTTGCCAACCTTCAAAGCACACGCGACGGGAATCGAGATAAAGCTGCTGACAAGCAAGGAGCCTATCGTGTTGCTTGCGACAGCCACAACGAGCGATGTGACAATCGTGTCGAGCAAAGAAAGAAGGACGACGCGCTTGCCGCTTGCCTTCGCCTCATCCTCGTTATAGGAGAGAAGCATGTTAGAGCGGTAGAAGAGAATTTCATAGACAATAGCGGCGGCACACACTATTCCAAGGACCAGTAGCTGCTGGTCGCTTACCGTGAACAAAGACCCGAAAAGGTAGGATTCGAAACGACTCGAAGAAGCGAAATTGCCCAAAATTCCAGTGAGCCCGAGCGAGAAACTCAATATGATGGCGAGCGATATCTCGGCGTACTTCGGGAATTTCCTGCGAATAAACTCGATGATTGCCGAAGCCACCACCGAGAAGATAATCGCCCAAAGCATGGGGAGGCCACCGCATAGAAGACCGATTGCGATACCTGCTAACGAAGTGTGGCTCAAAGTATCCGCAATCATTGAAAAACCTTTCCCAGCAAGCCTTACGCCAACGATAGGAAGGATAAGGGACAATATGCCGACAACCGCCAAAGCGCGAAGGAAAAAGGCATAGGAGAACGCGTCAAGCGGATTCATGACTTCAAGCAAGATCATGACGAACCTCCTTCAGCGCGTTTTCCGACAACGCGACCATCGTGCAGTCTTCGCCATATTCCTCTGGCCTATGGCTTACAAGGATTATGGTCATGCCATGTTCTTTGTTGAGGTGTCTCAAAATCGATCTTATTTCCTCTCGACTTTTCTCATCGATGCCCGTATCGGGTTCATCTAGCAGAAGAAGATCGGGTTCCGAAATTAAGCACTTTGCTAATCTTGCTTTCTGTTGCTGGCCGCCGGAAAGCTCACTGAGTTTCCGTTTTTCGAAGTCGTTTAATCCAAACATCGTCAGCCAGTTGTCAACCGTTACCCAATCTTCATGCCTCATGAAGGAGAATGGCCCATTGCGAAGCCCAAGCGAAACGATCTCGCGAACGTTAAGCGGGTACCTAATGCTTTTGTCGACATCTAGTTGAGAAAGGTAGCTTATCTTGTCGGTCGCGATCTGCACAGTGCCGGAATTTGGTTTTTTCAAACCGCAAATCAATTTCAATAGCGTCGATTTGCCAACCCCATTCGGCCCGACCAAGGCAATGTAGGAACCGCGAGGGAACTCAAAGGATATATTCTCCAAAACCTTGTCTTTTTCATATGAAAAACAAAGGTTTTGCAAAGTAACTATCGATTTTACGCTATCCATTTTGCCAAAACCTTCAGATTCTCTTCCATGACGGAAACAAAATCTTCGCCGTTTTTCCATTTTGATTCCGTCGCGCATTCATACGCCGACAGGACATCGTATTCGATTTCATATCCGCGCTTAGATAGCTCGGACTTCACGGTTTCGATATTCCCAGCTGAATCCAGTTCCTCAAGGAATATGCATTTGACCTCATGCTCCTCAATGAAATCGACTACTTGGCTAATTCTAGCAGAGGTTGGTTCATGGTCTGCGATGTCATTGACGCCGACCTGCGTCAGCCCGTAATCGCTTGCAAGATAGCCGAACGCCTCATGACTTGTAACAATGTAAGGTGAGGTTGTTTTTCCAAGTAGAGTTTCCTTGTATTTCGCATCAAGGCCATCGTAGCTTTCAAGCAATGACTCCAGGTTCTTTTCGTAATACTCTTTGTTCGCGGGGTCCTTATCGCTTATGGCCCTAGCAACGTTTCTTGCCATGGACTTCGCGCATTCAATAGAAAGCCAGGCATGAGGGTCCTCGACACCATCATCGACCTTGAAGCGCACCCCTTCCGTCACGTTGCGATAGGCCGATTGATTTAGGCCGTCCGCCCATTGATCGATGTTATGTCCATACGCAAATAGCAAGTCGGCTTTCTCAATGAATCCCATCGACCTTGCGTCGTTCAAGCTGAATTCATGTGGCTCATTGTCGCCTACGACGTTCATGATTTCCGCTTTGTCGCCTGCAATGCGCGCCACGTAATCATAGATAGGCGCAAAGGTCGCGGCGATCTTTAATTTGCCGTTCGAATTGGACGAGCACGAAAAAAGCATCAATGTGGTTATGCCCAAGACGGAGGATAACTTTAGGATGCTTTTTCTCATGAGGAATTACTTTAAGGTTCTAAATGCGAATGATTCGCATTGCTAAGTATAGACATGGCGCTACCGAAGTCAATAAAAATGGAAATCATTCGCATTTGATTCTATGATTGTTTTCATGAAGCACACGAAATCACGTAAAGCCATCCTAGATATCCTGGATAACGCCGGTCACCCGATGAATGCGATGGATATCCTTAAGGCCGATTCTTCTGGAACATTGACCCTATCCACCATATACCGCGCGCTTGGTGCTTTCGAACAGGAAGGGCTAGTGAATAAGGACGTCTCATCGCACACCCGCGATGCGCTTTATTCCATCAAAGAAGACGAGCATGGCCATGTCCTTGAATGCGTTAAGTGCCATAAGAAAGTGCATCTCAACTACTGTCCCTTCGACGAAGTGAACAAAGAAATCGAAGAGAAGACCGGGTTCGAACTCGAAGACGAAAACCATATCCTCTATGGAGTATGCGCGGACTGCCGCGAGAAAAAATAGAATAAGAGCTCATGGCAAATGAAGAAAGGGTATATTTCGTCATCGACGCCAAGAGCTTTTACGCATCCGTAGAATGCGCCGAACGCGGTCTAGACCCCATGACGACTCGCCTCGTCGTCGCCGACGCAACCCGCACCGAGAAGACGATTTGCCTAGCCGTCTCCCCCGCCCTCAAGAAACTTGGCGTAAAGAACCGCTGCAGACTATTCGAAGTGCCTAAAGACCTAAACGCAATCGTCGCCAGACCCCAGATGAAGAAATACATCCAATACGCCGCCAAGATCTATGGCATCTATTTGAAGTACATCTCCAAAGACGATATCCACGCCTATTCGATCGACGAATTCATCATCGACGTGACCACCTATCTCAAATTATATAAGGTACGTGCACGCGAATTCGCCGAAAAGCTCATGGATGAAGTCTATGAGAACTGCCATATCCCCCTCACCTGTGGAATCGGCACGAACATGTACCTCGCCAAAGTCGCCTTGGGCATTACGGCAAAGCATTCGAAGGGGCGCGTCGCCTGGCTCAATGAGGAAAAATTCAATCGCACCCTTGCTAACCACAGGCCGCTTACCGATTTCTGGGGCTTGTCTCGTGGCATATCGAGCCACCTCGCAAAGCTAGGGATCTACGACATGGAAGGAATCCTCGATTGCGATTCAGAACTTCTATATAAGGAATTTGGCGTGAACGCCGAATTGCTGATCGATCACGCTAGAGGCTATGAGCCGGTGACGATGAAAGACGTAAAG
>CACYCS010000022.1 GCA_902773005.1 uncultured Erysipelotrichaceae bacterium | reverse complement strand
GTATTTCATGATTTACTTCCTCGCTTCGGCGACTTTCTCGACGTAGAGTTTTGCAAGCTCGGTTACTTTATCGTAATCGCCTTTTTTGGCAGGGGCGGTGAGATTGGAGCCAGCGCCGACTGCAACTGCGCCCTTATTGATCCATTCGGCGACGTTATCGAGGTCGACTCCGCCGGTAGGCATAAGCTGGGCTTGCGGAAGGGGGCCATGGACCGCCTTGATGTAATCGGGGGTGGCAAGGGAGCCCGGGAAGATCTTGCAGACTTCGACTCCCGCCTTTAGGGCTTCCACGATTTCATTGATGGTGAAGACGCCAGCAACATAAGGAACCTGATATAGGTTGCAAAGTTCAGCGACCTTCTTGTCGAAATTCGGGCCGACGACGAACTTGGCCCCAGCGAGGATTGCGATCCTAGCGGTAGGCTCATCGAGCACGCTTCCGGCGCCAACGATGTAATTCGCGTCCTTTTTGGCGGCTAAGGTTTTGATCACCTCTTCCGCCCCAGGGACGGTGAAGGTGACCTCAAGCCCGACGATCCCGCCTTTGGCGCAAGCTTCAGATAGCTTGAGGGCTTCCTCGACGCTCGAGCCGCGAATCACGGCGACGACGCCGCAATCGAGGAGGGATTTAATGATTTCGGATTTTTTCATATTCAGAACCTTCTTTCTTATTTGCTTAGGAAGAATTCGATCGCGTTATTGTAGCACACGTCTTCGATGATCTTCCCGATGGCCTTGCGGTCGTTTGGATACCTGCCATCTTCGACGACTTGGGCGATTTCGTCCACTAGGAGTCGCCTGAAGTATTCGTGGCGAGGGTAGGAGAGGAAGCTCCTGGAGTCGGTCAGCATTCCGACGAAGCAAGAGAGCAAGCCTCCGGCCATGAGGACCTTCAGCTGTTTCCTTATGCCATCATAATGGTCATTGAACCACCATGCGGCGCCTAACTGGACATAACCCTTGCCCTTTCCTTGGAACACGTTCATAAGCGAGGTCAGGGAGGCATAATCTTTTTCGTTCAGACAATAGAGGACGGTGCGGGGCAGTGCCTCGAATTTCTCTAGCGTCGACAATAGGCGCGATAGCTTTGTCGCGATTTCGATATCCCCAACGGCATCGTAGCCGAAGTCGACGCCATGGAGGCCATATCCGACTTCGGAATTGTTGCGGATCGCGCCGATGTGATATTGCTGGGCGAAGCCAAGTCTCTTGTATTGCTTGCCTAGGAATAGCAGGAGATAGGATTCATAGCAGTCGATTTCGTCCTCGGTTGGGGCATTGAGCGACATCGCTTTGTCAAATGCGGATTCCGCGGCACCCTTATCGATGCGCGAGAAGCGAAGCGTGTCGAGCCCATGGTCTGCCGCTTTGCAGCCAGCCGCGGCGAAGAAGTCTAGCCGCGATTCCAGTGCATTAAGCAAATCGGTGAGGGACATGACGCGATTTTGGGTTGCGGACTCCAAATCGCTGATCGCTTTGCGGAAGGAATCGAGGTTTCCGATGTGGAGGTAGCGGTCGGGCCTGAAGCAAGGCAGGACCTTGACTCCAAACGAGGCATCCTTTGCAATGAGATCATGATAATGGAGGTCATCGCTAGGATCATCGGTCGTGAATAGCATCTTCACATTGCTCATCTCGATCATCTTCCTTGCGGTCATGGTCTCGAGCTTTTTGTTGCAGAGGCTATATATCGCTTCCGCGTTTTCCTCGTTGATGATCAAATCGCAATCGAAGAAGCGCTTAAGCTCCAAATGTGTCCATTCGTAGATTGGGCTGCCGAAGAAAGAGGGCATGGCTTTGGCGAATGCTAAGAACCTTTCGTGGTCATCCGCATTCCCCGTGATCAGGTTTTCATCGACGCCGGCTTCGCGGAGCAATCTCCATTTGTAATGGTCGCCTGCCCCGTCTTTTCCTAGCCATGCCTCGGTGATTGAGGAGAACTTATGGTCCTCGTAGATCTGCTTTGGACTTAGGTGGCAATGGAAATCAAAGATGGGCATGCCCTTCGCGAATTCCTCGTATAGGCCAACCGCGAAGTCGCTGTGGAGCAAGTAATCTTTTCCCTGGAACTCCTTCATGATCAGACTCCAGCGTAAGAAGAGAACCCGCCGTCGATCGGGAGGACGACGCCGGTGATGAAGCTTGCGCAGCGTTCATCGATTAGGAATAGCGTTGCGCCGAGCAATTCTTCCGGTCCGCCGAAACGTTCCATCGGCGTGGCGGCTAGGATCTTCTCGGTTCTGGCGGTGGGGGTGCCGTCTTCGTTGAATAGAAGCGCTTTGTTTTGGGCGGTAACTAGGAACCCAGGGGCAATCGCGTTGACGCGGATGCCGACTTTGGAGAAATGCACGGCAAGCCATTTGGTGAAATTGCTGACCGATGATTTGGCGGCGCTATAGGCCGGGATCTTGGTAAGCGGGGTGAAGGCGTTCATCGAGGACACGTTTAGGATCGAGCAGCCTTTTCGGCCGAGCATGTCCTTCGCGAATTCCTGGCAGGGCAAGAACGTCCCGAGGAAGTTCAGGTCGAACACGAATTCGACGCCTTCTTGCTTGAGGTCGAAGAAGGAGATGTCTTCTTCCTTCTCCTTCTCGGCATAGTATTCCTGAGTGGTGGTGGCCTTTGGCGAATTTCCGCCAGCTCCATTGATCAAGATGTCGATGGGGCCGAAATCGGCATTGATCTCGGCGTGGACTTTCTTGAGGTCCTCGCGGTCGAGGACGTTATTCTGATAGCCTTTGGCGATGCCGCCATCTTTTTTGATCTCTTCGGCAACCGCTTCGGCTTTGTCGAGGAGGCGGTCGAGGATCGCGACTTTCGCCCCGCAGGCGGCAATGGCTTTTGACATGGCGCCGCAGATGACTCCGCCGGCTCCGGTGATGACGACGACTTTCCCTTTGAGGGTTTCAGGTTTGATAGGCAATTCCATGGTGGTTTATCTCCTTTTTGCTTCGGCCATCTCAAATAGGCCGTTGATGTATGCGCAGCCAAGTGCGCGATCGAATAATCCGTAGCCCGGCTTTCCGTTTTCGCCGAATATGTTGCGGCCATGGTCTGGCCTAACATAACCGTCGAAGCCATTTTCGACTAAGGTGTTGACGATTTTGGCCATATCGAGCGATCCGCCGCAGGAGGCATGTCCCACTTCGACGAAGGAATCGCGATCATCGGTATAGAGGATGTTGCGAAGGTGGACGAAGTGGACGCGGCCCTGCTTGCAATAGCGCTTGGCGATTTCGGGGATGTCATTGAACTTCCCTGCGCCCAATGAGCCGGTGCAGAGGGTTAAGCCGTTATAGATGGAGGGGACGGCTTCGAAGATCTTGTCGAGCGACTCCATGCTGCTTACGATGCGCGGGAGTCCGAACACATCCCAGGGTGGGTCATCGGGGTGAATTGCGAGCTTGATGTCATTGGCCTCGCATACGGGAATCACTTCCTTGAGGAAATAGATGAGATTCGCGAGGAGCTGTTCGTGGGATACGTGGCTGTATTTTTCAAGCAGCCCCTGCAATTCCTCCGGGCTATAGGATTCATCCCATCCGGGAAGATGGAGGTTATGGGGGTCGACCTTCTGGAAGTCGTCATAGGAATAGCTAAGCGAGTTCGAGCCGTCGGGATTAGCGTGGCACATGTCGGTCCTAAGCCAATCGAAGACGGGCATGAAGTTGTAGCAGACGACCTTGACGCCTGCCTTCGCGCATAGCTCGAGATTGTATTTGAACACTTCGATGTGCTTTTTGCCGAGTTCTGTCCCAAGCTTGATTTCCTCGGAGACCGGGATCGACTCAATGACGTCCATCGCTAGGCCATTCTCGGCGGCGAGGGATTTGAGGCGAAGCAAGGAATCGAGATCCCATTTTTCGCCCGGTTTATAGGAATAGACCGAGGTGACAACGGTCTTCATGTTCGGGATCTGACGGATATAGGATAGGGGTATCGAATCGTTTTCCCCGTACCAGCGGAAGCCTAATTTCATATGCTTGCTCCTTTATGCTTGCGAGTATATCCTAAGCGTGAGCCTGTTATAACGCAATTGCAAATAATTTGGATTATTATTGCAAAAATAATACCAAGCGATATACACTTAAATAAAACATGTTCAACTTCGAGTACCGCGACACCTCTTTCGCCCATAAGGATGGCTTTTCATCTTCCCCTCGCGATGAATTCCATAAGCACATGCACCATTTCATCGAATTCATCTATTTCGAATGCGGCGAGGTCGACTTCCATGTCGAAGGCGTTTGCCAAAGGCTTAGCCCTGGCGACATTGTTTTGGTCCAGCCTGGGAAGTTCCATTTCGCCGACGTCAATCGCGCCGCGCCATACCGAAGATACGTGTGTAAGATTCCAGAAGACCTTCTTCCCGTCTATCTGCGTGCAAGGATATCCTCCTACCATCCGTTTTTCTCCTCAAATGAACG
>CACYCS010000021.1 GCA_902773005.1 uncultured Erysipelotrichaceae bacterium | reverse complement strand
GGCCTTCGAGCGATTGGCGGATCCTAGAACGATATCCCCACCGAGCTCCGCGCATTTCTCCGCGTGCTTTTGAGAATAGCACCCCATGACCAGAATCGTCGCGCCTGGGTTCTTCGCTCGGAACGAACTAATATGCTGACGCGATTTTTGGTCGGCTCGTCCGGTCACGGAGCACGTGTTTAAAATGATGACGCTTGCTGAGGCAATATCGTCGGTTCGCGCATATCCGTCTTTTTCAAGTTCGGTTGCCAAACTCGCCGTTTCGTAAGCGTTCACCTTGCATCCAAGGCTATGCAAATACATTGTTTTACTCACTTTGCGGCCTTTTTGCTAATTTTGGATAAATGCTTTCTGTCATCGGAATTTATTCTATTCAATAAACTACTAGATATTAACTGATTTTCAACTAATGCCATTTTCAGTTTCTCGCGGTCGTTTTCATAATATGCATCGACGACTGACTCGATTCTTTGCATCATGTGATGGGTGTTTGGACGCTTGATGCCACGGTCGAATACACAGATCCTGCAATCGAGTCTCCCCTGACTGTTGATGAAATAAATCGACGCAGAGTCATAGTCGTAATAAGCACTCGACTCCTTAGCTCTACGAATTAGAATCAACTGTGTGTAGGTGCTGTCATATAGGTCGGCACCATATTCGTCAAAGGGGTCTATGCAGATGCTATCGACATGCCTAAAGAGGTTTAGATATTCTTTAGAAAGCAACTTCTCCGGCGATCTAAAATACAAATCATTGACGGTTTTCGGGAGAAAAGGCATGTAGATTCTGGTGGCGCCATCTTGATAATATGGGAGCCCTTTTATCAGTCCCTGCAGGGTCTTTGTAGCAAGTTCCTCAAGATCGGACTCGCCCTCATGCTCTTTCAGCGTTTTGATGACTTTGATGAAGGCGTTTCGATTGATGATGCCGCGGATGATGATATTCGCGCGAATCACGTCGAAAGGCTTTGTAGAGTTCCGATAATGAATAAAAGTTGGGAAGTCCGCTAGCAAGATATGGTTTGCCAAAAAGAACCGCATTTCGTCTCCGCGATCGAAGGCGGTGATCCTCTGCTTCTTTTCAAGAGTCTCGAATAAGTTCATTTTTGGTTTATTAAGGCCCAATGGTGCCTTTTGGGCTTATTGCCCGGTTTGTTCGCTGAATGCGGATAGAATCGCCGATGCATAAATCGCGGCGGTTTCCGCCCTTAAGATTCTTCTTCCCAAAGACGCGAAACGGAATCCATAATCCTCGGCAAGCTTTACCTCCGATTCGCTGAATCCGCCTTCTGGCCCAACGACCACAAGAACGCTTTGGTTCTTAGCGATCCCTTGCGCAATGGAAAGCAAGGTGCCGTCATTGCCGGCTTCCCCTTCGTAAGCGAAGATTTTGACGTCGGCAGAAAGTTCCACCACATCTTTGAAATCCGCGTACGGTTCCACCACTGGCACAATCGTTCTTCTCGATTGTTCGGACCCTTCTTCGGCGATCTTGCGGAGGCGGAGCAATTTCTTGTCTTCCTTTTCCTTCGGTCGCACGACGGTTCGATCGCAAACGAATGGGATGAACCTCATAACCCCGAGCTCCGTCCCTTTCAGGACGATCAAATCGTTATGGTCTCCTTTCAGCGTCGCGAAGGCAATCGTGATGTGGTTGTCTAGCTCGCGGCGGAATTCGGTTTTCTCCAGCGCGATGACGTCTAAGGGATCGATGGAGGCGACCTGGCACAAGAAAATGTCCGTCCCGTCTGCGATTTCTATCTTTTCGCCGACGGTTGCCCTCCTTACGTCAAGCAAGTGATGACGCTGAGCGGAATCTAGGATTGCATGCCCATCGACGATGGTTCCAAAATAATGTTGCATCAGCGAAGGAACTCCCCGTTTCCGTCCTTTGGCGAATTCGTCTTGAGGAACAATATGCCGTAAACGATATGGCAAAGCCAAACCCCTGCTAAGGGAATTAGAATCGCTAAAGCAGGGTTAAGCGATGCGCCGAAAATTAAGGCGCAAGCGACCCCGCCGACTATCAAAAGCGTAGCGAGGATCGCGATAATTCCGGCAACGGGCTTGCGGACATAGAAGAAATGGCCACCGAAAGGCCCGGTCGCCATCGCTAGGATCGCTGCGGTCTTTTGCGAGCGCGAGCGATATAGCGGCGACTGGTTGCCGAATTGGTCATAACGCTTGGTCATGTCCATCGTCTTGTAGCCGGATTCGATGGGGTGAGGCGTCCCACAGTACGGGCAGATGTCGGTGTCGAATTTCGATATGATTTGGTTGCAGTTCTTACAGTATGGCATAACTAATAAAAGTATAGCCCCGCGGCGCCAATCTTTGTAGGGCGTGAATCGACTTTTTTCACGTTACGTAAGCGTTTTCGCGATTCATCCTTTCCTGATGTTAGTTTCATAAGATTGACTTTCCAGGTTTTGCGTATTGTTGAATCCCTATGGGGTATTAGGGCGAATGGCAATACGCTTAAAAACCCACACAGTGCTGAAATATAAGGAAAAGGGCCTCGCTGAGATGAAGCCCTTTCGTCCGCTCCTCCTAGCGTTTGGGGGAGCTATTTTATTTGCTGAAACGAGATTTCCACCGCTCGAACAGGCTATCCTTTTTGTCGACGGAATTCCGGAAGTCCTCAAGGAGGTCTTTCTGCTTCCTGCTGAGCTTTGTCGGCGTTTTGACTTTGATGTGGATGTATTCGTCGCCTGGGGTGCCGGAGCGGAGGTCTTTTACGCCTCTAGCGCGGATCTTCAATATCTGTTCAGGCTGGGTGCCTTCTGGGATCTGCACCGATACCTCGCCATAAACGGTTGGAACGACGATCGTTGTGCCTAAGGCGCAATCGACGAAGCTGAGCGGGACGTCGAGATGGATGTCATTGCCATCTCTCCTGAATTCCTCGTGGTCTGCAACAACCACTTCGAGGTAAAGGTCGCCATTAGGGCCGCCATTATATCCCCTGCCGCCTTTTCCAGCGACGCGGACTTGCTGTCCGGCGTTGATGCCGGCGGGGATATTGACGGTCAGATCGCGCTTGATGCGCTTATATCCGCTGCCGCCGCAAGTATGACATTTGTCGCGGATGATCTTGCCCGTTCCGCCGCAACGAGGGCAGGTCGATTGGGTCTGTGAGATGCCGAATATGGTCCGCTGCTGCTGGATGACAACACCTGATCCGCCGCATTGGGAGCAGGTTTCCATCGCGTTAGGGCTTTCCGCGCCGGTGCCATGGCAATGTTCGCAAGGCTCATCGTAAGTCAAAGGCAAAGTGATCTTCGTGCCGTTGATCGCGTCCATGAAGCTGACTCGGACGCGACGAAGCACGTTGTCGCCTTTTTGCGGTCCGACTGGGCCTTGCTGCCTTCTTCCGCCGCCTCCGAAGAAGCTGGAGAAGATGTCGCCTAGGTCGATATCGCCGAACCCGGCGGAGCTGAATCCTTCGCCGAAGGGGTTGCCTCCTCCTCCGGTGGAGCCGCCTTGCTGGAAAGCGGCGTGGCCGAAGCGGTCGTAAGCCGCGCGCTTCTGGTCGTCGTAAAGTACGTCGTAAGCTTCTTGAATCTCTTCGAATTTCTTCGGCGCATCCGGGCTTTTGTTGACGTCTGGGTGATACTGTTTGGCTAGTTTTCGATAAGCTGATTTGATTTCGTCCTTGGTCGCGGATTTGTTCACGCCAAGCACTTCATAATAATCCCTTTTCTCGTCCATGTTGGCCCTCCTTTCTTTGTGGATAAAGGCTTAGCGGCGTTGCTGCGCCGCTAAGCCGAAATGCGTCGAATACGCTTATTTCTTGTCGGTGAAGTCGGCATCGACCACGTCATCGGCGGTCTCGTGGCCTTCTTGCGGCTGCGGATTGGGGTTCTGCCCAGGCTGCGCGCCTTGTCCCCTGGCGGCCGCGGCGGCTGCATCCTCCAAGCGTCCGACGATCTCGCGGAGCTTGTCGATGTTGTCGCTTTGGATGGCGCCTTGGGCTTCGTCGCGGAGCTTGGTGAGCTGATCCTTCTGCTCGGCGGACATCTCGTTCCCCTTCTCATTCAGGGTGTTGTTGATCTCGTCGACATAGGTCTGTGCCTTGTTCTTGATCTCGATGTCGCCTTTGCGCTTCTCGTCGGCCGCCTTGTTCTCTTCGGCTTCCTTCACCATGCGGTCGATGTCCTCTTTGGAGAGGCCGTTGCTGCCGGAGATGGTGATGTCTTGGGACAATTGGGTGTCGAGGTCTTTGGCGCTAACCTTCACGATGCCGTTGACGTCGATCGAGAAGGTGACCTCGATCCTAGGCTGGCCGCGACGCGCCGGCTTGATGCCAGAAAGCTGGAAGTGGCCGAGCAATTTGTTGTCGTGCGCCATCTGACGCTCGCCCTGGTAAACCATGATGTCGACGGCCGGCTGATTGTCTTCCGCGGTCGAGAAGATCTGCGACTTGGTGGTCGGGATCGTGGTGTTCCTCGGGATGAGCGGGGTCATGATGCCACCTAAGGTTTCGATGCCGAGGGTAAGAGGCGTGACGTCGAGCAAGACGACGTCCTTCACGTCGCCAGCGATGACCGCGCCTTGAAGTGCGGCGCCCATCGAGACGGCTTCGTCCGGGTTGACGGAGAGGTTGACTTGCTTTCCGGTGATCTTGGAGACCATTTCCTGAACGGCCGGCATCCTGGTGGAACCGCCGATCATGAGGACGCTATTGATCTGGCTGTAGCTAAGCCCAGAGTCCTTAAGCGCCTTCTCCATCGGCACTTTGCACCTTTCGAGGAGCGACCTCGTGAGGTCTTGGAATTTGGCGCGGGTGAGCTTTCCTTCATAGTTGATCGGTCCGGTCGGGCCCATGCCGATGAAGGGGAGGGAGATCGTGGCTTCGAGGGAGCTCGAGAGCTCGATCTTGGCGCGCTCGGCTGCGTCGATGAAGCGCTGGCGCGCCATCTTGTCGGTCAAATCGGCGCCGGTTTCGATCTTGATCTGGGCCGCGATCCAATCCGCGACCATGTTGTCCCAGTCGT
This sequence comes from uncultured Erysipelotrichaceae bacterium, assembly GCA_902773005.1. Classification (GTDB taxonomy): domain Bacteria; phylum Bacillota_I; class Bacilli_A; order RFN20; family CAG-826; genus Alloenteromonas. The sequence continues at coordinate 28,970 of CACYCS010000021.1, read as the reverse complement.
CGCCGCCGAGGTGGGTGTCGCCATTGGTGGACAATACTTCGAAGGTGCCGTCTCCGATATCGAGGATCGAGACGTCGAGGGTGCCGCCGCCAAGGTCGAAGACCATGACTTTCTCGGACTTATCGGTCTCTAGGCCATAGGCCAAGCAAGCCGCGGTCGGCTCATTGATGATGCGGACGACTTCAAGACCAGCGATCGTGCCGGCGTCTTTGGTGGCCTGACGCTGGGCGTCATTGAAGTAAGCCGGGACGGTGATGACGGCCTTTTTGACTGGCTGGCCGAGGTTTTTCTCGGCATAGCTCTTCATGTAGGCGAGGACTTTCGAGGAGATCTCCTGCGGGGTGAAGTCCTTGTTGAGGCAGCCGATATGGAATTTCTCGGCGGTGCCCATGAAGCGCTTCGCGGAAGAGACGGTGTCCGGGTTAGTGATCGCCTGACGCTTGGCGGCATTGCCGATGATCTCTTCGCCGGTCCCCTTAAACGCCACAACCGAGGGGGTGGTATTGGTTCCTTCGGGGTTGGGGATGACTTTGACCTTGCCGTCGGCCTGCATGACCGAGATGACGGAGTTTGTGGTGCCAAGGTCGATGCCCACGATGATTTCTTTTGCCATAGTTATTTCTCCTTTAGCTTATTACGCTTGGTGAACCGTCTGATTTTCTTCCGACGGCTCCTTGTTTTCTTCTTCTTCTGATTTTGGATGCTTCGCGATGCTTACCATCGCCGCGCGGATGAGGCGATCATGCAATTTGTAGCCTTTTGCATACACCTTGATGACTTTGCCTTCTGGTACTTCTTCCGTTTCGGTGAAGTCCACCGCATGCATCGAATCGAGGTCGTAATCGTCGCCTTGCTTAGGGGCGATTTCCTTGACGCCTTCGGATTCGAGGACGCTTTGGATTTGGTTGTAGATGTATTGGAACCCGACGAGGTAGTTCTTCGTTTCCTCACTCGGGGGTTCGTTCTGCAGCGCCATATGGAATCCATCTAGCGCCGGCAGAAGCTCGCTGATGAAGCCTGAGGCGCGGTATCTTATTGCGTCGCGAGATTCGGCTTCGAGGGATTTCCTGAGGTTTTGGGTATCCGCGTAAGCCTTGTAATACTCGTTCTTCCAGTGGTCGCGGTCAGCCTGCAGCTTTTCGGCTTCCGCTTGGAGGGCGTCATATTTCTCGCGGCTGATCTTCTTGCCGCGCTTCCCCTTCTCCTCTTCTTCCTCTAGCTCTTCTTTGTTCACGCTTGGGGTTTCTTCTTGCATGGGTCTTCTCCTTCGTTATCGGAACTCTCATCGTTTCCGAAGTATTCGTCGAGGGCGCTAGAGACGTATCCTAGCATCGCGAGGGCCTTCTCGTAGTCCATCCTCGTCGGTCCGACGAGGGAAATGGATGCGTTTTGTCCGCCCGGGATCGCGATTTTCGCCGAGACGATCGCGACGTCGTCGCTCCCTTCTGGGGCGATGCGCACGCTCATGTCGCCTTCCTCCTCGCCTCCTTCTAGCGCGCTTCTTAACGCCTTCGGGTTATCGATGAGGGAGAGGATGCGTCGGAGCTTTTTGGCATCGTCAGCGAATTCCGGCTGATCGAGCAGGTTCTCCTTGCCATAGAGGTCCATCCTTTCGGAAGCGAACTTCAGGAAGGTTTGCAGAATCGCTTGGTAAATCGCGTCATGGCCGACGATGTAGTCGCTTAGCGCGGGCTTCATCGCCTCCATCTTCGGGACGAGATCGGCGATCGGCGTGCCTTTTAGCCTCTCGTTGAGGAGCCCTACCGTCTTCGTGACCTCGTTTAGGTCCATCGTCCCATCGACCATGAAGGTCTTGTTCTCGACATAGCCTTGATCGGTGACGAACACCGCGGTCGCGGAGTTGTTCCCTAGTGGGATGATCTGGACGGAGACGAGCTTCTCATCGGTGACCTTAGGTCCGAGGACGACGCTAGCGAGGTTCGTCATGTTGGCGAGGATCTCGCAGCTTTGGCGGATCACTTCCTCGACCGACTGCGTCTTTTTGTCGAGGATCGACTGCAGCGCGTACTTGATCGAGTCGTCTAGCCTCTCCTGGCGGAGATGCTCGACGTAATACTCGTAGCCCGCTTTGCTTGGGACTCTGCCGGATGAGGTATGGGTCTTCTCTAGGTAGCCCGCCTTCTCAAGGGCGTTCATCTCGCTGCGGACGGTCGCGCTCGAGCAATCGAGGTCGTATTCGTCTAGGAGGGTTTGGCTGCCGACCGGCTGGGCGGTTTTGATGAAATGCTCAACGATCAGCTTGAGGATTTTTTCGGTCCTTGTCATGTTTTCCCTTCCTTTCTAGCAGTCTTTCTTTCCGAGTGCCAACACCATTATAGTGAGGACTTTGGCACTGTCAAGTCTCGATTGCTAAAAAACGCACGCTTGGCAATCATAGCATGCGTCTTGGCCGATTTGGCGAACAGCCTTGTTTATTCGTTTGCGCCCGCGCGCATAGATCTATATGGATATAGGAGCGAAGTCATCTTCTTCCTCTTTTGAAGAAAGGGAGACTCGCTGGGTCAAAGCGATTTCCGGATAATCCTTTGGCTGAAGCCAGAACTATTTCTCGACGCAGCCGAAGGATTTTTTATTGCTATTTCAAAAGAGCTCCACTAGGACCGCGTCGAGAAGGATCAGCTTGTCCGCCTTGACTCGGAAGCGCCCTTCGCTAATTTCGACTAGGCCTTTGTCGATTAGCCGCCCGATTTTTAGTTTGTACTCTGACTCGAAATCAGTTTCGAAGCGCTTATTGAAATCCTCGATCAGGAATCCTTCTTCGAGCCTTAGGTTGGTGAGGAAATAGTATTCGCGGTCGCTAGTAGGCGAGACGATCTCTTCCTCTTCGTGATACTCGCTCGCGAGGTACTTATTCAGATTCTTGGTGTTTCTGAATCTTTTCTCCCCCACGTATCCTGAGGCGCCTAACCCTACTGCATAATATTGTTCATCATGCCAATAAGTTAGATTGTGCCTGCACTTTTTGTTTGGCTTAGCAAACGAGGAAAACTCATAACGCCTATATCCATTCGACTCGAATAGACCGCGAATGGCCTCATATTGCTCGGCTTGGATCTCGTCGCTAGATTCCGTAATCCCCCTCGCTTTGAAGGAAGTGCCATCTTCTAAGATAAGCGAGTAGGCGGACAGATGATCTGGCTTAAGCGACATCGCCTTTTTCGCGTCTTCCACCGCTTCCTCTAGCGATTCTCCAGGAAGCGCATAGATAATGTCTAAGCTGATGTTATCGATTCCCGCCTGGCGAAGCGTTTGCACCGCTTGGCGAACAGCCTCGAAATCATGTTTTCTGTTGCAGGTTTTGAGTAGCTTCGGGCTAGAGGATTGCATCCCGATCGAGACGCGATTCACCCGGTGCCTCTTGAAGAGTTTCGCTTGCTCCTCATTCACGAATTCGGGATTTGCCTCGATGGAGAATTCGCCACCGGGAAGGAGGTATTTCTCTAGGCGAGTAAGCAAAGATTCAAGAAGTTCAAACGGCAAGCAATTCGGGGTTCCCCCACCGATATAGATGGTATCCAAAAGTTCGATGTCGTCTAGACTTTCTAGCTCAATAAAAAGCGAGCGGAGATAGGACTCCGCCCACTGCTTCCTATAGATGAGCTTTGGGAAATCGCAATACGAGCAGATGCTTGCGCAAAAGGGGATATGGACGTAAAGCGACCTGGGCTTTCCCATCGATTATTCTTTGGGTTCCTCTTTGGCTTCGGACTCTTCCGCTTTCGCTTCTTGAGACTCTTCGCCATCTTTGCCGTAGGAATTCATTTGCTGAGCCGCTTCTTCATCTTCGATCGGCTGGAGGAGGCGGTCGAGCTCTTCGGCCGCGATTTCCTTGTCGGATTTCGGCTTCTCGTCGCTTTTGAAGATGCCGACGTGGCGCTTGACCAAGATGACAGCGATCACGATGACGCCGAAAACGGCAACGAGGATGATCGGGATGAGAATCGGGGCAATGCTATCGTAAACAATCATGGTCAGTTATCCTTTCCACCCTGCTTAATCGGGGTGTAGACGTATTTTTTCTTGATTTTGTACTTCTTGTAGAAGCCTTCCGCGGCGAGGGAATCCATCGAGGTGCGGGCTGTCTCATAGGCGCAGCGCGTCGCTTTCTTATAATCCTCGATTGAGTAATACCTGCCGATCGTGCAATGGGTCGCGTAGAAGAGGGCTTGGGATTTCTTGAGGGCCGGATTGGTCTCTAAGATGTATTTCGCGGTCTCTTTGACTTCTTTGTCGGTGAGCTTCGCGGCCGGGGCGGTCAAGGCGCGCTGCCCATATTCCCCTTGGTCGGGAAGCGAGTCGATGGTTTCCACTTTGGAATCGACGGGCTTCGGCTGGGAAGGAACGGTTTGGCGCGGCGTTTCCACCTCGACCATCCTTTGCTCCGCCTCTTGCCTGGCTTCCACTTCTTTGGCGACTTCCGGAGCTTCGTTCCTGACTTGTTCCATCGTCATGGAATTGGCTTCTCTGGCAATCGCGGTCGATTTGGCTTTCGCGATGAGATCAAGGAGCTGATCTAGTTGAGGCGTAAGCAATTCAATCGCATATAGAACAAAGTATGTAACGTCTCCGGTTCTTTGGATCTCGCTTTCATAATCTTTGAGCCTTTCGGTCTCAAGAAGCACATGCTCCAACGGGAGCAATGGCGCGATGGAGGCGAGATTGCATTTGGCGAGACAATACTTTGCGTAAGCTGCCGCGAGGAGGTCGTTATCGGTATCGAAGGGCTTCGCGTAATGGATGTAATACAAGGACGTGAGCGCTTTGATGAGGCCTTTGGAACGCCCGTCTGAGGTCTCGAGATATAAGTCATCCATCATCGACTCGATCATCTTCGCCGGAGCGGCGTCATAGACGCGCGAGATCAAGGCGGTGGTATGCTTGGAACTGAAGTCAGTTTCCCTATAGAAGGTCACTAGCTCCCCTGCTCCTAGTTGGATCTGAAGCGCATTCGCGAGGAAGGAACTAGGGTCTTGATCGAGGAAGAGCGATGGCAATTTCGAGATCGTCTCGGCGTAATTCACGACCGGGCGATGGGTGAGGTCGGTTTCGCGGTACTGTCCGTTGATCACGGCTTTGATCGCGAGCTCGCTTAGCGGCGAGCCGGAAAGGGAATTCGCCGCGCGAAGCACCTGCAAGGTGAGCGAGCGGTCGATCGATTTCTTCTGGTCCGGATAGATCGTGGCTTGCATGTACTCGCCCTGAAGATAGGTGAGCTTCGACTCAAAGGCGTTGTATTTCTCGTAGATCTTGCCGATGGTCGAATAGCGGATCGGCTTGAGGTTGGCGAGCTTTAAACCACCGATGACGTCGATGTTTTCCCTTCTGTAACGATAGGCTTCGATATCATACCAAAGCTGATCGATGAGCCGGAAATGGAGATAGTCGATGAGCTCCTTCCGCGAGAAGTAATGCTCATCGGTATATTTCTTCAGAAGATCACTGCTGGTAGCCATGTTTTTTCCTTCGTGGCTCCATTATGGGGCAACGAGACGACAAAAACAACCAAAAATCTACTAATTTTATAGACTGAAAATACAATTATTTCCCGTCGTCATCGATAGAAAGGACGGACATGAAGGCTTCTTGCGGCACTTCCACCGCTCCGATGGCCTTCATCCTCTTCTTACCTTCCTTCTGCTTCTCGAGCAACTTCTTCTTGCGCGAGATGTCGCCGCCATAGCACTTGGCCAAAACGTCCTTGCGCATCGACTTGATGTCGGCGCGCGCGATGACCTTGCCGCCGATCGCGGCTTGGACCGGCACTTCGAATTGCTGCCTTGGGATGATCGATTTGAGCTTGGAAACGATCGCTAGGCCGCGATGATACGCGCTAGGACGATAGACGATTGAGCTTAAAGCGTCGATCTGCTGGCCATTTAGGAGGATATCCATCTTGCAGAGATCGCTCTTGCGGTAATCGGTCAGCTCATAGTCTAAGCTCGCGTATCCCTTCGTGTAGCTTTTGAGCTTATCGAAGAAATTGTAGATGATCTCGCTTAGGGGGAGATCGTATTTCACGATGACCCTCGTGTCATCGAAATACTCGAGGTCGCGGTAGACGCCGCGCCTGTCTTGGCAAAGTTCCATGATCGGGCCGACGAATTCCTTTGGCGACATGATTTTGGCTTCGACGAAAGGCTCTTCGATCGCCACGACCGAGGAAAGGTCGGGCAATTCGGAGGGGTTGGATATCATGATCTCCTTGCCGCCGCTAAGCTTGATGCGATAGACGACGCTAGGAGCGGTCAGAATCAGGTTCAGATTGTATTCGCGCTCCAATCTCTCTTGGATGACGTCCATATGGAGCAAGCCCAAAAAGCCGCACCGGAAGCCAAATCCGAGCGCTTGGGAGGTCTCGGGTTCAAAAAGCAAAGAAGCATCGTTCAGGCACAGCTTCTCAAGCGCGTCCTTGAGGTTTTGGTATTCTTTCGAATCGACGGGATAAAGCCCGCAATAGACCATCGGGGAGATCTTGCGATATCCAGGAAGCGCCTCCTCGGCCGGGTTGCTGTCGAGGGTGATCGTTTCGCCCGGGAAGACGTCGCGGATGTCCTTGATCTGGGCCGCCAGATATCCGACCTCGCCGCAATCTAGCGATGCGGTCTTGATTTCGTCGGGCGTCCTGATGCCGACCTCAGTCACAAGGTAGGACTTCTTCGAGTGCATGAGACGAATGGTATCGCCGGGCTTCACCGACCCGTTTTTGATGCGGATCATGACGATGACCCCGCGATAGGAATCGTAATAGCTATCGAAGATGAGCGCCTGCAAGGGAGCATCTATCGATCCGCCAGGAGGCGGAACTAGAAGCGCGATTTTCTCAAGCACGTCCTCCACTCCCATTCCTGTTTTCGCAGAAACCAAGGAAGCATCGGTGCAATCGATTCCAATCCGCTCCTCCATCTCGTTTTTCACGAGCTCTGGCATCGCGCTGGGGAGATCGACTTTGTTGATGACGGGGAGGATCGCTAGGTCATTATCGACCGCGAGGTAGACGTTCGCCAAAGTCTGGGCTTGCACGCCTTGGGTCGCATCGACGACAAGCAAGGCGCCTTCGCAGGCGGCGAGGCTTCTGCTCACTTCGTAAGTGAAGTCGACGTGCCCCGGGGTGTCGATGAGGTTATAGATGTATTTCTCGCCATCGGGGGCGGTATAACTCACGGTGACGGCGTTCAATTTGATCGTGATGCCCCTCTCGCGCTCGAGGTCCATCGAGTCAAGGATCTGGGCTTTCATTTCGCGTTTATCGACCGTCCCGGTCAATTCCAAAATCCTGTCGGCCAAGGTGCTTTTCCCATGGTCGATGTGGGCGATGATCGAGAAGTTTCTGATGTGTGATTGATCGAATGGCATAGATTAACGGGTGAATTATAGTGATTTCTAGCCTTCTCGGCCATAGAAATCCTTTAGGATCGGTCCGATTTCTAACGGATCGAGGACGACTTCGTAGTCGCGATAGGTTCTCGCGAAGAAAGCGCGGTACTCTTCTTTCATGTAGCGGTCATCGATGAGCAATGCCGCACCGACGTCGGTTTCGCTGCGAATCACTCGCCCCACCGCCTGCATGACTTTGTTCATGCCGGGGTCTTTGTAGGCGAAGGAGAAACCATCTCCTCCCTCTTGGTCGCGGAATTCGCGGATGACTTCGTTCTCGGGAGAGATTTGGGCAAGCCCTACTCCCACCACCGCGACGCCGATCAATCGGTCATCGACGAGGTCGACGCCCTCGCTGAAGGCTCCGCCGACGATCAATAGGCCAACCGCGGTTTTGCTAGGATTCGGAAGGAAATTCATCAGGAATTCCTGACGCTCGATATGGGTCATGGAACGGTCTTGGAAATAGACATCCGCATCATTGAAATCAAGGAATGGCCGAATGTTTTCCATGTATTCATAGGACGGGAAATAAATGAAGTAATTCCCGGTTTTGCCACTGACGAATTCATGGAGGTAACTCGCGACTTCGGGGTAGCTTTTCTGGCGGTCTTTGTACCTGACGCTGATCTTCGGGGCGAGAAGCACCTTGAAGTTCCCTTTGTCGAATGGGGAAGGCAAAAGGAGGAAAGGCTTGTCCTCGGTGCCTAAAATCGCATCCATGTAATAGGAGATCGGCGACATCGTGGCCGAGAAGATGATGGCGCTATTAAGCCGCTTCAAAGTCTCTAATAGGAATGGGGAAGGATCCACGCAAAGAAGATGGTATTCCGCCGCTTCGCCGCGTCTAGAGACATACGCCCGATACCTTGTTCCCATGTATTCCGCGATGAGCCTCAAATAGCGGTTGCCCTCCCTAGCGATTTCGAGGAATTCCTCGGTCGGGTGCGGCTTTTTGTCTTTGCCGTGCTTCTGCTGGGCCCGCTTGATCGATTGGAGGGCCTCCTCGATTTCCCCAGGCACCGAATCCAAAACCTCGTGCCCATTTTCAAACGGCACGATCGCGTCGATGGCTTTCTCGAGCTTGGTGAGCGCTCTTTTCAAGGAAGCGAATTCCTTGCCTTTGAGGCTCTTCTTCGCTTCGCGGACCTTGCCAAGGGAGAACTCAGCCGAATACATTGACCTCCCGCGTTCCACGAGGTTATGCGCTTCATCGACCAAAGCGATATAGGTGCTAGGATCGGCCGTGAAATCAAAATAACGCTCCAGATGGACAATCGGGTCGAATAGGTAATTGTAGTCGCAGATCACGACATCGGCCCATTCCGATAGGTCAAGCTGGAATTCGAATGGGCAAACCGCGGCCGGGATGCAATATTCTAAAATCGTCTCCTGATCGAATCTTTTTCCTGAATCCACCACTTCCTTGATCAGAGGCTTGAGCTTCGTGAAGTACCCCTTCGCATAGGGGCATTCATCAGGATTGCAGGCCGTGCCTTTGCTAAGGCACAGCTTCTCTTTGGCGACTAGCGTAGAGTCGCGGATATCTAGGCCGTGCTCCTGAAGTTCGCCCACCGCTTGATAGGCGGCGATCGCTCCAGTGGTTTTGGCGGTCAGATAGAAGATCTTGTCGCGCTTTCCTTCCTTTAGGCTTTTGACGGCTGGGAAAAGCACCGACATCGTCTTGCCGATTCCCGTTGGCGCCTCGGCGAAGAAGATCTCGCGTTTTTCAATCGCCCCAAACGCGTATTTCGCGAGCTCCCTTTGCCCGGCGCGGAAACGGGGATAAGGGAATTCGAGCTTTTTGGCGCTCGCGTCGCGCTGCTTGCAATGGGAGAAATAACGTTCCTTGAAGGCGAGGTAGTCATCCATGTAGCCCTCGACCTTCTTCTCGGCTGTTTCCAAGGTGAAGACGTGGTTCTTGACGAGCTGCTCGTCGCTTCCTTGCGAAAGGTAAGTGAGGCGCACCCCCACTTTCTGCCCGCCGATCTTATGAAGGTACATGACCGCGTAGCAAAGCGCTTGCCCCAGATGCCATTCCTTTTGCTCTTGGGCGAAGGTATGGAGGGGCGCGACCGTGGACTTGATTTCGTCGATGATAGGATAATCCTCCCCGACGATGATGCCATCCGCTCGGCCTTGTAGCTTTATGATTCCGCCAGGCCTTTCGAAAGTCTCCTCTAACGGAATCTCGGACAGGTAATCGTTTCCCTGCGACTTCTGGAAGCGCGCATGGAGGATCGAGCCCATCTGCATGGTATCCTGATTGTAGACGCGGTCATCGATATCGCCGGTGCGCAGCAAAAAATCCACCAGTTGGTGCACCGATAGCGAAATCGTCCGCTTCGCCATTATCTAATCGAGCCTTTCTCCGAGCAAATTCGGGTTCCCGTTTACGAAATCCTTAGCGCCCATCGGCTTTTTGCCTTCGGGCTGCAAGGTTAATATCTCTATCGCCCCGCTTAGTGTCGCGATGGCTAATCCCTTCTTCGCGAGGATGATTTCGCCTTTTTCGCCTTTGCCTTGATAAGGCTTTGCCGAAAGGATTTTGAGCTTCTTGCCCTTTAGGTTCAAATAGGCGCCGGGCTTCGGGGAAAGCGCGTTGATGTAGCGAATCGTTTGTTCCGGAGTCAAATCTAGTGGCAAATGCTCATCCTCAGGGAGGATCTTCGCGGCGAAAGTCACTTGTTCTTCATTTTGCGGAACGCCAGGAAGCTCCCCGTTCAAGTATTTTAAAATATTGTCAATCGCAGCCTTAGAAGCAGCGGCCGCCATCTTCTTGCAGACGGACTCGTAATTATCGCTTTCCTCAATCGGGAAGCTCACTTTCGCATACATCCTTCCGGCATCCATTTCCTCAACCATTTCCATGAGGGTGGCCCCGGTTTCTTTTTCTCCGTCCATGATCGCCCTTTGCATCGGGGCGGCGCCGCGATACTTCGGAAGCAATGATCCGTGGAGGTTCAAGCAGCCGTATTTCGGATGCTTCAAAACCTCTAAAGGGACGATTTGCCCATACGCCATCGTGAGGATCAGATCGCAGGGAATCTCTTTCAGGAAGTCGTTCTCCAAGCGAATCCTATGGGGCTGAAATACGGGAATCCCGTGCTCCAGTGCCACTTTTTTGACCGGAGTCGGCTGAGGTTCATGGCTTCTTCCAACTGGCTTATCCTCATTGGTGATCGCCGCGACGAAATGGAATCCCGCCTCGATCAAAGAGGAAAACACCTCCGCCGATATCTCGGGAGTCCCCATATAGATGATCTTTGCTTCGCTGATGTCGTTGAATGCTTTCATGGCCACTCCTCCCGTTTAGTTGCAATTTTGCGCCGTATGGTTTAGATTGTAGCACAGTCGCGCGCGTTTAGTCCGCCCGCGACGCGTTACCGCACGATAGTGATCGCCATTTATGACGAAGAATAAGCAAGAACACTCTGCAAGAAAGCCCGAGGGCTATCTTGATTCCATTATGCGCCGCGACCCCGCGGCCTCTTCGAAATGGGCGGTTTTCTGGCTTTATCCCTCGGTCAGGATCATGAGGCGGTACCGAATCGCCCATTTCCTTTATGTGAAGTGGCACTGGAGGTTTTTGGCGGAAGCGATCATGATGCGCGGGAAGCGCATCACCGGCATCGAGATCCATCCCGAGGCCAAGATCGGCCGTAACCTCTTCATCGACCACGGCTCGAACGTCGTGATCGGCCAGACCGCGGAAATCGGCGACAACTGCACATTGTATCACGGAGTGACCCTCGGCGGGGTCAGTTCGCGGAAAGTCAAGCGCCACCCCACCCTCGGAAATGACGTCGTGGTGGGCGCAGGCGCCATATTGCTCGGCCCGATCAAAATCGGGGACGGGGCCAAAATCGCCCCAAACACCGTCATCAGAAAGGACGTCGAGGCAGGCGACATCGCCTTCTCCGACGAGCTGAAGATCCCTGGCCGAAACAAGAAAGGAATCCTCGATAGATGAGAAAAGATAGTCAAAAAGAAGTCGCCGCCTTCATGACGGCGACCAAAAAGCTACTCGATACGCCCCAAAAGATGGAGGATATCTACAACGCGATCGTCTCGCGCTGCCCCTCTTCCACTGCCTATATTTATTTCGATGAATCCGGACGCCCCGTCAAGAAGACCTACGAGGACTTCAAGGACCGCGTCTACACCACTAGCGGCAAGCTCGCGAAGCTCCTCTCTGGCATCCCAGCCGGGACGATCGTCGGGCTGAAACTTAAGAATTCTCCGCGCTGGCCCGAGATTTTCTGGGCTTTGCTCATGTGTGGGCATTCGGTCTTATTGATCGATGCGAAGCTCGCGAAGGACAATGCCGACAACTTGCTTCGCCAAGCCAAGGCCAAGGCGCTGATCGCCAATGACGAAGAGGAATTCTGCGTCCCGTCGTATCGGGTGAATGACGTCTTGAACCAAGAGACCGACTATTCCTTCCAGCCCGATTGGGCAAACCACGTGATCTTCTGCAGCTCTGGCACGACCGGGGCCGCGAAGATGATGGTCTATACCGGACGCAACCTCTGCGCCCAGATCGTCGCTTCCATCACGATGCCCGAATCCACGATCGACCTCATGTATCCTGGCCCGATCAGGAATCTCGCGATGCTGCCCTTCCACCACATCTTCGGCTTCGTCGCCGTCTATCTCTGGTACGCCTATTACGGCAAAACCATCGTCTATCCTTCCTCCATGGCCACTAGCGACATCCTCTATGCCGTCAGGAAAGGCAAATGCACCCACGTCTATAGCGTCCCGATGCTTTGGGATGGCGTCGCGCAGAGCGTGACCCGCCAAGCGGCATCGATGGGGCCGAACAAAAGCGATCTGCTCAGCAAACTCGTCGCCTATAACACCAACAAAATCACTAAAAAGGAAGCCGGCATGGCCTCTTGGGGAATCGTGAGGAAAGTGTTCCAATCGAAGATCCTTGGAAGCCACGTCCGCTATTGCATCTCCGGCGGCGGATTCCTCTCACCCAAGACCAGCGCTCTTATCAATGGACTTGGCTATCCGCTCTACAACGGTTTCGGCATGACGGAAGTCGGCATCACCTCAGTCGAGATGAGCCCAGATGTCAATCGGCGTGTAAAATGCTCGATCGGACGGCCATTCTATGGCATCGAATACAAGATCGGCGGCGATAATGTCAGAACCGATGAAGACGGGAATCAAACCGGCGAGCTTCTCATCAAGTCGGCGATCACCCACGAAAGGGAGATCATCGGCGGAGTGCTGAAAAGGGTCAATTCTGAAGATGGCTACTTCCATACCGGCGACATCGCGATGATGGACGCCCAAGGATCGGTCTACCTCAAGGGCCGCATCAAGGACACGATCATCCTCACCAATGGCGAGAACGTCTTCCCGGACGAGATCGAGTACTACTTCAAAGACGTCAAGAACCTGAACCACGTCGTTTGCCTTGGGGCAAAGCTCCCCGGCGAAGCGGAAGAGAAGATCACCTTGGTCTGCGAGGTCGATAACTCGGTGTCCGAGGAATCGTTAAAGAAAATCTACGATGACGTCAAGAAAATCAATGACACATTGCCGAGCGAGAAGAAGGTCCAGACGATCCTAATCGATACGAAGCCACTCCCACTATCAGGCTCGATGAAGGTCAAGAGGTTCTTGATCAAAGAGGCGATCCAGAAAGGCTCAAGCGAATTCACCGGATTCGAAGGGCCGAAGAGGGAAGTCGTCTCCTTCGATGGCTATGACCAAAAGGAAGTCGCCGAAGTCCTAGGGAAAGTCATCAAGACCTTCTCAAAGGTGCTGCTCCTCCCTGAATTCAAGATCGCGCCAGACGCGATCTGGACGACCGATCTCGGCGGCGACTCGATGAGCTACATCGAGATGGCCAAGAAGCTCGACGAGGAATTCAAGGTCGAAATCCCCGAGGAACTATATGGAAAACTCGCCTGCGCGAACGACTTCGCGAAGGAGATCCTCGACCTCACTCATCCCTCGAAATAACTCATATATGCGCGCTCACGCGAAAAAAGGTTGCGATATCACCGCGTGGACGCTAATATAAACCCGTTTCAAAAAAAGGAAATCGAAAACAATGCCAAACATTAAATCCCAAATCAAGCGCGCCGGCACCAACGAGAAGGCGCGTCAGGCCAACGCCGCCGCCAAGAGCGAGACCCGCACCGCCATCAAGAAGGTCGAGGCCGCCGTCGAGGCTGGCGACAAGAAAGCCGCCGAGGAACTCCTCAAGGCCGCGATCTCCCTTCTCGACAGGAATGCCCAGCTCGGCATCTATGCCAAGAACACCGCCGATCGCAAAAAAGCCCACCTTCAGCGCATCGTCGCCGCTCTCTAATTTCTAGATAGCGTACATAAAAAGCACGGCTACGTCCGTGCTTTTTAGGTTTATTGTCCTAATTTCTGATATCGAAGTTCGCGAGGAACCGCTCAAAGGCGAACCGCGGGGTCGCCTTGCCGGTAAGAATCGCTTTGTCGGCCTCATAAAGCTCTTCGGTGATGCGCTCCAACGCTCCAGGGGGCACGCGGTAGAGATTTCTTAACGCCATCTCGACGCGGAATGGCTTGGCTTTGAGTTCATCGGCGATCATCTTTGCTGGCAGGCCTTTGCCGTCTAGGAAATAGACCTGCTCCAAGAAGCGGATCTGCCCCGCGATCATGCCGATGAGGGGCACTTCTTCCACTCCAAACGTCTTGAGGTCTTTGTAGATTGCCATCGCGCGCGCCACATCGTTCTTCATGAGGGCGTTTGAGATCTGATAGGCGTTCTCTTCGATCTTCGGGGCGGTCAAGGATTCGACGTCATGGAGATGGATCGTATCGCCAGGGGAAGCGAAGCAAGCGTATTTCTCGAGCTCGTTCGCGAATACCCCATAATCGCCGCTAGACCTAGAAACTAGCTCCAGCAATGCATTGTTGTCGATGTTGATGCGCTTGGCGCCTAGGAATTTGGTGGCGTAAGCCATCCATTCCTCGGGCTTTGGGATCGCGACTTCCTTGATCGCGTTCCTCATCTTGAGGATATCGACAATCGGATTCTTCTCATCCAAGGTGTCGCTATAGACGAGGAGATAGAGGTCCACCACTTCGTTAGGGTGGTCAACGTAGTCCCTTAACGATTCCGGGACATCGTCAGTGAGGTATTTGTATTTGGTCTTGGATTTCGCTAGGAAGGCGCAATCATCGGCCACCACTACCTTTTTGTCGGCCATGAAGGGCAAGGATTCGCATTCGGAGGCAAGCTCTTTGAGCATGGTCACGGCCATGTTGAAAGAGATGTAATTCCATTCGTTGCGTTCCGGCAAGGTTTTTTTGACGAGCCTGTCGCACGCCCTTTTGGCGAGTTGGGCCTCACTAGAATAAATCAGGGTGATCATCCTTATTATTATAGCGCACGCGTACATGAAATAGAGCATGCGAATGCTAAGGTCCAAAACCTGCATTGGTTAGGTTTTCTGTGGTAATTTTTGCTATAATGGGAAAAGAATAGGAGCCAAAAGATATGAGAGAGGACCTGCTGAAAGGTTTGCCTGAGGAATTGTTCGAAAAGGCGAGAAGCTGCAAATCGAACGAGGAACTATTCGCACTAGCAAAAGAGGAAGGATTGGAGCTGAATGAAGCACAGCTCGAAGCCGTAAGCGGCGGCGGATGTACCCAACCGCAGGCCCCGGCGCCAGGCCCATCTGTGAGCTGCCCTAGATGCGGAGCGACTGACGTAGAACGCATAACGGATACCAGCGATAGTTCCTACGGTTTCATGGTTTGTCCCCATTGCAATTGCCACTGGTAATTCTATGGGAACGGTTCAGAAAGAAGCTAACCCCTTTAAAGCGTTAGTTGAATTGGAGGGTCTAAGCAACCAGAGCGTTTTTGCGTTGTACAATGAAGTCGAACGTTTGAAACCTTCTTATCGAGAAGAGGAAACTCAGGAACTGTTCCTCTTCTACCACTTCATCAATATTCTCACGAAAGCCAATGTCGATTGCCTATTGGCTGGCGGCATTCTCATGAAAATGTTCTTCAAAGAACATGCTAGGCATAGCAGCGACATCGATGTCATCGCGAAGGACCCGGAAATCCTCTTTAAGCAAATCGAAAAGGCTATCGCGCATACCGAAGGGGATGTATCCTTTCAAATCAAGTGGACGAAAAGGAAATGGGCCAGCCCAGTCTATTTTTACGACACCTTCGGCTTTGAAGTGGAAGCTTATCACGATGGGGATTTGTTCAAGACGTTTTTGCTTGATGGAAAAGTGGTTGAATATTACGATCAAATCGAGAAAGTGAAATACATCGGACCGAAAATCATCGCGCCGGATTTTTACTTTTATGGCGTGAGGATCGAATACGTGGCGTGCGACAAGATCATGGCGATCTCTTGCGAACTCCTCCGGCCAATAAAGCATCTTGTGGACGTATATACCCTGAGATTCGTCGACCTCGATTATTCGTTGCTCAAGAAGTATTTGAGGCGCTGCCTTGAGAAGGAAAACAAAGTCCGCGATTCATTGGGCATGCCACGGCAAGAAGAGCGTTATAGCATAAGGGAAGGGAAACTGTTCATCGGGAATTTCTACCTCTGTTCCATATCTGCCGGTTATCGGCTCACGAAGAAGGAAATGGTGAAAGCAGTAAACGATTGGTGCGAAGAGAAACTGGGTGAATGACCGAAGCTTTCGCGTATTCCTATCCAAAATAAGTGATCGTTCCCTCTAAATCGGTCCTTCTATAGGGGATATTGAGCTTTTCGAGCCTAGCCAAAACATCATCGTTTGGGTGTTTGTATTTATTCGCTCTGCCGCAAGAGATGATCGCCATTTCGGGAGTGATGAGTTTTAGGAATTCCTCGGTTGAGGAGGTGCTAGAGCCATGGTGCCCAACCTTCAGCATGTCGACGTCGAGGTCAGGGAAATCGCGGACGATCTTCTGTTCCACCTCTTTTCCCGCGTCCCCGGTGAATAGCCAAGATTTCCCAAGCACTTCCGTCCTAAGGACAAGGGAGTTCTCGTTCTCGTCGCTGCCTTGATACACGTTATAGTTTTCAAAGGTAAGCCCGCCGATCTTTAGCGGAAACTCGCTTGCATCTTCCACGAATCTATTCACCTTGAAGTTAGCCATAAGCGAATCCTTGGCCCCAATATGGTCATAGTCGCCATGGCTTACGATCAAGCAATCTACGTGGTAGATCCTTTGCTTCCTTAGGAACGGGATCAATGTCTCGGTTGCCATATCCATATTCATGATGCCGCCGGTATCGATCATCACGACCGTGGATCGATCGCGGATCAAGATGCTATCGCCTTGTCCCACGTTAATGAAGCTCACCTGCGAAGTAAAAAGATATTGGACCGGAATCAAACTAGTCGCATAAACGCCAATACATCCGAGTATCAGGCCATTTTTAAGTGGCCTTGCGCCAATTTCCACGAAGAATAGGCACAGCAAGAAAACGATGTAATAGACGAAATAGAATCCCGTGCCGATGATAGGCAAAGGAAGGCTAGGGCTATTCTTCGCGAACGCATCGACCATCATCTTGTAGAACGAGGCGTATCCATTTAGCATCCCTCCGCCGAAGTGAAAGATGACGCAGGGATAGCCAAGTATCACGGCGATCCAAGAAAGCGGCGTCAAGATCAAACCATAATAAAACGATAATGGCCGGTAGCCAGAATCGGAAACTGAGATTGGGAAAACAATGAGGCGTATCAGGAATAAGGCCAGGATTTTCTTTTCGATTTTCCCAAATCTCGCTAGGATCGGTTTCGCGTAATAAAGCGTGAAGCTCACTCCAAACCCAAGCAAGAATCCAGAGTCCGATGCAAGGAAAGGGCTTATCGCAAGCATCCCTATACCAACCGCGGAAAGCACTTCATGCGGCTCGAACCTCTCCTTGAGGATGTGCTTATTGATAAAGCGAGCCCACAGGCATAGATAGGCGCGCAATATGCCGACTTTTGTGATTCCAAACGGCAATATAAGCGTCCCCACCGCAATTTCCGCCAAATCGGCTGGCTTATCGTTCAGCCTGAACTTGAACTGGCGATGGAAGAAGCCGAGGATCCCCATGTAGAAGATTCCTGAGGAAGAGACGATATAGCTCGCCCCCACCGCATCCGCTCCGCTAAGGATCGCGGAGGAATAGTCTTTTTGATTGAATAGGAGCGAACGGAATAGCGGCCTAGCGTTCTCGTCCAAAAAGCCAGTCATGCTCGCCCCATAGCTTTTCATTCGGATTGGGTTCCCTAGGATCATCTCAATCGACTTCGAGCTGATCTCATAGGTCACCCCTTTTAAGCGAAGGTATTCCCCGAAGTCGAATTGGGATTCGTAGTTCGCATGGAAATAAGGCTTTGCAAAGCCATTCACCCGAACGAGGTCGAATAGCTCATAGGAATGATCTTTCACAGGCACATAGAACTTCCCCCGCAAGGTCAATAGAACGAAATAGGATGAGGAATCCCTTACGATGATTCCCGAAAAAGAATCGACTCCATCGTAAGAAATTGGAATGTAGTTATAAGCGAAAGACAGCGCGGCCCCGAAAGCCAACGGGACCGCGCCGTATAGAACCATCTTCTTCCGGATCGTGATAGAAAGGAGAATTAACGATATGACAGATGACAGAACGATAGAAAGGATGTCTGTCCGGAAGCCGAGGTTCAGGCCAATTATCGCCCCGGCAAGGGCGAATACGGCTTTCATGTTTTAGGCCGAGCGCAAGGTGATTTTGTCACGCACGGCGAGGAAGGTCGCAGGGCCGATTCCCGAGACCTCTTGGATTTGCTCCAGATAGGTGAACGCGTTCGTGTTCGCGCCGCGATATGCGACGATAGCATTCGAGACGGTCTTGCTGAAGCCAGCGACGGAATTGAGCGATTCGGCATCCGCGGAGTTGATGTTGACTTTCTTGATGGGCTCAACGGAGCAGGTGTTGGCGTTGTCGTAGATCGGAGCGATGTAATACGACTTCTCCTTCAGGACGCAGCTTGAGTCATAGGCAAGCGGATCGGCGTTGGTGTTGGTTCCGCTTGCGGCCGAAAGCAGGTCGTAAAGCGTCGAGCCTTCCTCCAGCACATAGGAGCCAGGGCGGTTGACTTCCCCGCTTACGGAGACGGTGATGGTGGGCGCGGCTTTGGACTCGGCTGGGGTCGCGGTCCAAGTGCCGCCGTTTTGGACGGTCTTTGAGACCACCCCTGCCCCCACTAAGCCGATGAGGGTGATGGCGACGATGATGATGATAGTCTTCATTTTTTTGACCTCCTCACTTATCTATTGCTGTCAAGAAGGCAAAGTTTGAACCAAAATTTTTCAAAATAGAGTTAAATTATGATAATGAAAAAATGATTTCTTGCGTGATAATCAAAAGAAATCATTGAAATAATTATTTTGAAAGTGACTAATGAAAACGTATCTTATTTTCATCCTCGGCCGTTAATTTAGCTGCGAAGCGACTTGAAGCGGCTTTTCGATTCTTCATTGAATCGGCGTGAGTCTGAGATCTTGGAGATCGCCTTTCTCTTAAGGACGAGGTCATCGCACCCGCTTAGATAAGCATAGACCTCATCCTCGAATCGAATCGCGATGCAAGATAGCAGCCAAGCCTCCGCCATCATGACCATGTATTCCTCTGCTTTGCCAAAGCTAGGGAGAAGCTTCAGGATCCGTTCATCTTTGTAGAATTTGAGTCCCAATACATAAGCCATCCTGCGCTCAAAGGTGAACTTCGACTTATAAGAGGATTTGAAGAAGCTTTGGAAATGCGAGAAGTCCATCTTCTTAAGGAAAGATGGCACGCTATCGGTAATCGCCCAGCTTTTGGCCAGCCGGATTTGCTTCTTCAAAAAGCCAAGTTGCCCATCCAAGGTAGGAATCCTCTTCAAGGAGAAAGCGAAATAGAGGTAATCGATCTCGAAGTACTCCCCAAGTTCAAATTCCTCCACCCTCAAATCCTCGTCGAAGGCGTGCTCCTTGACGATTCGCTTGAGATCTGGCTGATAGATGCCAATGACTTTGTAATCGGAGTGGAGCAAGGGTTTCGTGAATTCGGCAAGCTTCTTGTTGCCAATCGAAATGAGATAATCCTTAAGGCTAGCGTAATCCATGTTTTTCTCCACCGCTATTGTATATGGAGGATAGAAAAAGAAAAGGCCTAACCCTTGCTTTCGGATCAGGCCAAATTCTCAAAGAAGATTAGCTGCGCTCGAACTTCTTGATTTCGATCTCGTAGGATTCCGCGGCTTCGACGACGGCGCTATCGCCAGCGACTTTGCCAAGGAGCGCCCTGCCAAGCGGGGACTCGTTGGAAATGGTCGGATAGGGCTTTGCCATTGGGTCGGCGCCGACGTTGCCGACGATCTTGACGGTGATCGTGGACTTGTCGCTCAAATCGACGAAGGTGACGAGGTCTCCGATTCCGATTCCGTTGCCATCGCTGGCGACGGACTTCTCGGCGAAGGTAGCATTGTTGATGATGCCTTCGATCTCGCGGATCCTTCCTTCGATCTGGCCCTGCCTTTCGCGGGCGGCGTCGTAGTCGGCGTTTTCGGAAAGGTCGCCCTGGCTGCGAGCAATCTGCAGTTTTTCGATGACGTCAGGACGTTCGACGTCAATCAGGTGACGGTATTCAGCGGTAAGCTGTTCCATCTCTTCGGGGGTAAGGATGATTTTCTTATCTGCCATGGTGTTTCTCCCTTGCTAAAGCGTAGAAATTATAGACTTGCAGGCCATTGTTCACAAGGCGAAATGATTCCTTTATGGAATTATTTCCTCGCCTCGAGGATCTGAGGGTCGTTCTCGTAGGCCTCGAAGACTTGCTGCGCTTCGTCGAATTCCTCTTCGTCAAGCTCGTCTAGCGACTCGCCGTCGGCGGAGGACATGACGACGACCTCGTCCGGATTCTCCTCGCGATAGAGGAAATAGTAATCGCGTCCCCTCTCGTCGTTATGGAAGTAGAAAAGGATTTTGACTTTGTCTTCTTGACCGTCCTCAAGGGTGACGATCATGTCGTTGTCTTCCGTGATTTCAAACATTCGAGTTTCCTCCTATTCCGCGAGTTTGCTCTTTAATGCAGCGCGGACTTCCTCAAGCTTTTCGAGGCTTACGGCGGAGCCGCTAGCCATCTCGGGCTTGCCGCCTCCGTTGCCGCCAAGTAGCGGCGCCGCTAGCTTCATCGCGTTCCCGGCAGCGAGCTTTTCTTTGCCCTTGCCTCCAGCGAAGACAACGAAGGGCTTCTTCTCGCCTTCTTTGCCGATTAAGGCAATGAGGTAATCGGGGTGCTTTGTCTTCAAATTGTCGCCAAGCTTCATGACTTCGTTGCGCCCACCATCGACAACTTTCAGCATGAAGTATATTTCGTTCACTACTTCAAACTCCGAATCCAGACCCTTTGATTCAAGGGTCGCTAGCTTCGACTTAAGCGCATCGACTTCCTTGCCTTTGGCATCAAGGTCGCGGCGTAAGGTGGCTAAGCGAGAAGAGGCTTCCGCATCGCTAGGATTGCCGAGTCCCTCAGTGAGTTCAGAGAGGATTCTCTTCTTGTTGGCAAGAAGCTTATAGGCGCCTAATGAGGTGCGGCCCTGGATGCGGCGAACGCCGCTAGAGACCGCTCCTTCCGACTCGATCACAAACACTCCGATGTCGGAGGAGTTTCCAACGTGGGTGCCGCCGCAGAACTCTTTCGAGAACTCGCCGAACTCCACGACGCGGACGGTGTCTCCATACTTTTCGGAGAACTCCATTTCGGCGCCAAGTTCCTTCGCCTGTTCAATCGGCAGGACCTCGGTGACTTCGGGAATCGCCTCGGCGATCTTCTCGTTGACGAGCTCTTCGATGGCGCGAAGTTCCTCATCGGTCGGCTTGGCGAGGGCGGTATAGTCGAAGCGGAGATAATTCTCATCGACATAGCTTCCCTTCTGGTCGACGTGGTGTCCGAGCACTTCTCCGATCGCCGCGTGGAGCAAATGGGTCGCGGAGTGGTTCCTCGCGGTCAACTCCCTCTTCCTCTTATCGATTTCAAGGGTGAGCTCATCGCCGGTCTTGATCGCGCCATACTTCATGTGGACGCGGAGCAAATGCTGACCAGATGGGGCTTTGGAGACTCCGATGACCTCGCCTTCGGCAAAGCCATTATAGACGCGTCCCGCATCGCTAACCTGTCCGCCGGATTCGGCATAGAAATTATCGACGTCGAAGGAGATTTCGCCCTCCTCCTCGATGGAATCGACTTTGACCCCATCGACGAAGCAGCCGATCACTTTGGACTTGATGTCTTTGGGATCGTAAGTGAATTCGCTCTTTTCCTTGAAGGCGAGCAGATCTTTGGATTGCTTATGGAAGGACTCGATCTCGCCTCTGGCGTTCCTTGCCCTTTCCTTTTGCTCTTCCATCGCTCTCTCAAACCCTTCCATATCGGCTGTAACACCTGCTTCTAAGCAGATCTCCTTGGTGAGGTCGCTAGGGAAGCCGAAGGTGTCATAGAGTTTGAAGATCTCGGCACCATCGAGCTTTTCCTTGCCGTTAAGCATTTCGCGGAGCATCGCTTCGCCGCTAGACAAGGTGCGGATGAACTTCTCTTCTTCGCCAAGGATCATCTTCGAGACGAACTCCACTTTGTCGAGGAGTTCGGGATAGAAATCGCTATAGCGTTCCGCGACGACGCGGACGAGGTTATGCATGAAGGGCTCATTGATGCCTAGCTTCTGTCCATACCTCATCGCCCTTCTTATAATGCGGCGGAGGACGTATCCCCTGCCCTCATTCGAGAAATAGGCACCATCGGACAAAGCGAAGGTAAGGCACCTCGCGTGGTCGGCGATCACGCGGTAGCTCATGAGATATTCGCCTTCATAGGGCTTGCCGCAGATCTTCTTGGTCGCTTCGATGATCGGCATGAAGAGGTCGGTCTCGAAGTTGGTCTCGGTGCCCTGCATGATGCAAGCAAGCCTCTCTAGGCCTGAACCGGTATCGATATTTTTGGATGGGAGCTCTTTGTAGTCTTTCCTCGCGACGCCATTAACGGCGTTATACTGCGAGAACACGATGCCCCAAATCTCGATGTAGCGGTCGTTTTCGATATCGTCCTGGAGCAACTTCACCCCTAGTCCTTCTGGGTCATATTTCTCGCCGCGGTCGAAGAAGACTTCGGTGTTCGGGCCGCAGGGGCCTTCGCCGATCTGCCAATAGTTGCCTTCTAGCGGGATGAGGTGATCCGCCGCGACGCCATGGTCCTGCCAATAGCGGAACGATTCGAGATCGTCCGGATTGTAGGTCATATAGAGTTTGTCTAGCGGCATGTCGAACCACTCGGGAGAGGTCAAGATCTCGATCGCGAAGGCGATGACTTCCTTGCGGAAATAGTCGCCGATCGAGAAATTGCCAAGCATCTCGAAGAAAGTATGGTGCCTAGCCGTATGGCCGACGTTTTCAATGTCGTTGGTGCGGATCGACTTCTGGACGTTAGTGATCCTGCGGCAGGGAGGAATCTCGCTGCCATCGAAATATTTCTTAAGCCCAGTGACGCCGGCGTTCACCCAGAGAAGCGACTTATCGCCTTGGGGGATCAAGTTGACGCCCGGCATCCACTTATGGCCTTTGCTTTCGAAGAATTTGATCCACATCGCGCGGATCTCGCTGCCTGATAGTTTTTTCATGGTCATTACCTCACAAAAAATAAAACACCCCTATTCGAAGGAACGCGTTTCGCGCGGTACCATCCTTCTTCACCGTGTTCTGGGTGCTCTCGATTGTTCCTATTAACGCTAGGCACGGCGGCATTACCCGCATAAGGGGGAGTGGCAAGTTCCCGATACGGCGATATCATACCGCACGCGCGTGAAAAGAGGAATGGGCAATTCGAATATTGTCGTTTCTTTGACTTGAGCAACAGCCGAAAGGGACATTCAAACTTTCGATTCAAGCGCTCAAAGGACATTTGGCAAAGCAAATTTGAGGGCTCGTAACGACTTCGAACTTATTGATTTAGCCGTGGAAGGAAAAGGCGGTTTCGCTTTGAGAAAGTCGACTAGCGCAAATAAAGCGCAATAAGGCGCAAATAGAGCGCAAATAGAAAAGTTTCGATGAACAGCCAACTTTGATTTTTCTGCTATTTGAAAACGCAATAAGGCGCAAATGAAATCAAGCCCAATATGGCATGTAGGAGGTGTCTTTTTTCGTGCTTCCTTCACGTTTTTTTATCAAGCCGCGTTCCAAAGCGTTCGAAAGCAATCTCGCAATGACATAAACGGAATTTTCGTTTAGCCCAAATCGTTCCCGAAGGCTCGCGTTGGTCATGTATTCGCGATCCAGATGCTTCAAAACGGCATGATCGTAGGTTGCGAGCAATTTTTCTTCCGCATCCATATCGGCGAATCGCTTGTTTCGGAATATCACGACCCTTGTGCCGGTCGGCGTTGATTCGAATATCGGAGGAGCCATCTTTTCCTTTTCGAGCGAAAGGCAGATTTTGTCGACGCCGCTGCCCGAAGCATCGCCGACGTTTATCCGTCTTAAGAACATGGCGAGCTGCGGGTTTTCGGGAAGCGGTACCGTATCGATGATTCGATCGATAGCCACATGGAGCGACCCTGGGTTGCTCCACTCCACGCGGTTATCGAACACTTCGATCAACGGCCCATATCCGCTCAATAGATCCTGGTGCATCGTGGCGTTGGCAAGTGCTTCGCGCAAAGCGATGACCGGAATCGAATAGGAGTCCTTGCGAATCCCGTTAACGAATATGTCTGGATTGGCGATTCGCGGCAAAAGGGCGCGAATCGCTTTGTCAAAGCATATCGCATAGCCTTCGTCGAAGGATTCTCTTCCTTTCGTCTGAAGACGGTCATTCCCATCATAAAACACGATGCGGATGGCCTTTTCTTGCAAAGATTGGAATTTGC
This sequence comes from uncultured Erysipelotrichaceae bacterium, assembly GCA_902773005.1. GTDB lineage: Bacteria > Bacillota_I > Bacilli_A > RFN20 > CAG-826 > Alloenteromonas. Next base: position 4,680 of record CACYCS010000021.1, on the reverse strand, counting down.
TTAGGCTGTTTGCGTAGAGCAAAGCGCCAAGATTGGTGATGTCATAGGAATCGAGGCGATTCTCGACGAGGAAGCCTTCCTGAACAAAACAACGGATGGCTTCATCCTCATTCGATGGCATGATACGGCCTAGATGCTCAAAATATGCCTCGAAATTCAATAGGAGGCGCAAATCTTCCTTGTTCGCCCCGCGATAGCAGATTCGTTTCTCGGCCGTACGTTCGTTCAGAATATCGAAAAGTCGCTTTTCGCTTGTGGGAAAATCGCGCAATGGCTTCGTGTAACTATCGACCCTGCAATAGGCGATGTTGCGAAACTGCGTTGGCGAATACGACGCTGCGGATATTTCAAGGACCAGAACTCGCTTCGAGTCGATTTCCAATTCGTAATCGAAAAGTTCTATATGAGGGACCAAGCTGATGCGCCAATACGGAACAATGTCCTCGCCGCCTTTCTTCCAATTTTTGAAAGAAAGATCCGTCCCCACGATCGTCCTCGTCGAGTCTTCAACGCCCCATACGAGATAGCCAAAAGGCTTGCCGGCAAGCGCGGCGGCATTCGAAAGCCCACAGATTCTTTCGCCTAGGTCAATGGGATTAGCATCGTTCATTTTGAATTCGACGTAATCGTTTTCCTTCCCTAAGGCCAATAAACCTCTCACGAGTATCTCTACGGTCGCGTTATCCATGCTCGCTTCCTCCTTTACCAAGGATATTATAGCGCAAATAGAGCGCAATAGAGCGCAAATAGAGCGCAAATAGAAAAGTTTCGATGAACAGCCAACTTTGATTTTTCTGTTATTCGAAAACGCAATAAGGCGCAAATGAAAATACGCTTTTCCAAGGCATTGGACGATAAAATCCGCGAACCGTTTAGGCCGCGGATCCAACGAATATGAATAAGCGTATTCCTATAGCGACTTCACATGGTGGATGCTATCGATGATCCCACCGCCTAGCATCTTCTCGCCATCATAGAAGACAGCGATTTGACCTGGGGCAACAGCTTCGACGGGAGAAAGATAATGGAGTCTCACCTTGTCACCTTCAAATTGCAGCATGCACATTTGATCTGGCTGGCGGTAACGGAATTTCACACCGACTTTGATGGGCGAAGTTGGCTTAGGACCGATGAAATTCACGTTATCGACAAGGCAAGAATCGCTTTGGAGCAATTCGCGGTGGCTCATCTGCGCGACATAAAGCACGTTCTTCGTCACGTCTTTATCGTAGACGAAATAAGCTCCTTCTGGCGCGTCTTTCACCCCGCCAATCCCAAGCCCTTTGTGCTGGCCGAGGGTGTAATACATCACCCCGTGGTGGCGTCCGATGACTTTTCCAGTTGGCCCATCGACGATGTCGCCCGGCTTTGCTGGGATATAGTTCTGCAAGAACTGCCTGAAGTTCCTTTCCCCGATGAAGCAAACACCCGTCGAGTCCTTTTTGTCCATCACCGATTCGAGATCAAGCTCATGCGCGATGCGCCTCACTTCCGGTTTATCGATGTCGGCTAAAGGAAAGAGGCAAGAGGCAATCTGCTGCTCGCTTATCTGCGACAAAAAGTACGACTGGTCCTTGTTTTTGTCGCTTGCTTTATATAGCCAAGAGAAGCCGTTTTCGTCATCTACCCTCTTCGCGTAATGCCCCATCGCGATGCAATCGAAGCCAGAGTCCAACGCGAATTTTAGAAACGAATCGAACTTGATGTACTTGTTGCAGAAAACGTCGGGATTCGGCGTCCTGCCTTTCTTATATTCCGAAAGGAAATAGGAAAACACGTTATCCCAATATTCCTTCACGAAGTCGCTGCGAAGCAAGGGGATGCCTAGCTTCTCGGCGACTTTGACCGCGTCTTGATAATCGACTTCCTGCGGACACTGCGCATTTCCGATCGTCGGATTGCCAAGGTAATCGTTATTGGCAAGCGCGTCCCAATTCCGCATGAACCCGCCCGCGACTTCGTACCCCTGCTTCTTGAGCAAGTACGCCGCGACCGCGCTATCGACGCCGCCGCTAAGCCCAATGAGCACTTTCATTTGAATAGCTCCTTCGAATCGAGCCAAAGGGTAGTCGGGCCATGATTCACCAATTCAACCCTCATGTCAGCGCCAAATACCCCTTCTTGCAAGGAAGGGAATTTCTCGCGCAGAACGGAGGCGAAATAGGCGTAAAGGGGCTTCGCTTTTTCAGGTCGAAGCGCCTCGACGAATGAAGGCCGGTTTCCTTCTTTCATGTTGCCGTAGAGAGTGAATTGGCTCACTAGCAATATCTCACCGCCGACGGAATCAAGCGACAGATTGATCTTTCCGTTTTCGTCTTCGAAGACGCGGAGCTTCATGATCTTCTCCGCCATCTTTCGCGCAGTTGCTTCATCGTCCCCCTCGGTCAGGCCAAGGAAAACCAAAAACCCCTTCTCGATGGAAGAGATTTTATTTCCGTCGATCGAAACGGAGGCGCGATCGACGACTTGAACCAAAGCGCGCATGACTCTACTTGATGTAATCCCAAACGATCGGATGGGTCTTGACTTCTTTATCGGAGATCTCAAAGGCGTTCAAAAGATCATCATAGACCTCAAGGAACCCTTCTTTATTGGTATGAGCATATGCGAGGACATCGCCACTATTGACTTTGTCCCCTACTTTCTTGCATAAAACAACACCCGCGGACATATCGATGACGTCATCCATGGTTTCGCGACCTGCGCCAAGCTTCATCGCCGCCACTCCGACGGTCAAGGAATCGATGCGCTCAACGTAGCCGCTCTTCTTCGCAACGATGGGCTTAATGACTTTGGCGAGAGGGAATTTGCTCGGGTCATCGATGTAGCTCGCATCCCCGCCCTGCGCCTCGAAGAGATCATGGAGCTTCTTGAGGCCACTCCGATCGTCGATCGCCTTTTGGATCATCGCCTTGCCTTCTTCGAGGTCTTTGGCAATATGGGCCTGCTCTAACAAGATGCCACCGGCATTGAGGGCTAGCTCCACGAGATCCTTCGGGCCTTTCCCGCTTAGGGTTGCAATCGCTTCTTTCACTTCAAGCGAGTTTCCTGCTGCGCAGCCTAAGGGCTGCTGCATGTCGGTGAGAATCGCGCGCGTGTCTCTTCCGAGTTCATCGCCGATCTCCACCATCGCCTTGGCAAGTTCCCTTGCCTTGTCGAGGGTCTTCATAAAAGCGCCGCTACCGAACTTGACGTCAAGCAGGATCGCATCCGTCCCCGCGGCTAGCTTCTTGCTCATGATGCTAGAGGCGATAAGAGGAATCGACTCGATGGTCGCGGTCACATCGCGCAACGCGTAAAGCTTCTTGTCGGCTGGGTCGATCTCAGCGGTCTGGCCCATGATGGCGAGCCCGATGCGGTTGACCTGATCGATGAATTGCTCCTCGGTCAAAAAGATATTCATTCCGGGAACGGATTCCATCTTGTCGAGGGTTCCGCCTGTGTGCCCTAGCCCACGTCCGCTCATCTTGGCCATCTTTGCCCCGCAGGCGGCTACTAAAGGTCCGACGACAAGGCTCGTCTTATCCCCTACTCCGCCTGTCGAATGTTTGTCGACTTTCACGCCTTCGATGCGCGAAAGATCGATCGTGTCGCCCGAATGCATCATCGCATCGGTAAGCCAAGCGGTCTCTTGCTTGTTCATCCCACGGAAATAAACGGCCATCGCAAAGGCGCTAGCCTGGTAATCGGGGATCGCTCCGCGGGCGTATCCCTTCACGAAAAAATCAATCTCTTGTCTGGTCAGAGCGAACCCATCGCGTTTCTTTTCGATGATATCTACCATTCTCATACGCGCATATTATAAAGCGCGCTTGCGCGCGCAATCAATCGTTGACGAATCTAGAATTGCTAAAAGCTATAGACGCGGATCGTGCCAGCGAGGAATTGGATATTGAAGTTCGATAGATCCCAGCCCGAGGTATCGAGGGTATATTCGATCTGGTCGTTACGATATACCCGATAATGCCCGTATTCGTCATCGCCTTCTTCAATCAGCTCGCCATATCCGCCGCCAGTGATCCCGGTGACCTTGATCACGATGCCAGAATAATTCTGGAAGACGGAGACGGAATTCGCAAAACCATCGCCCTCGAAGATGATGACGCTGACTGATACCAGTATCACGGTGACTGGCGTGATGGAAAGCTCGCCATAGACGGGGTTATAGGAAACGAATGAGGTGACATCTTGGCCAAAGCGCGTGATCTTCACGGTGAAAGCATTGTCCGCAGTTCCGACATCTGGCCCAACGGTTGCATTAGACGTAATCGAGACCTCGAAGCCATAGGAAGCTAGGACGGCGACAAGCTCGCGGTCATAGGAATACATGCCTTCATAGGTTCCGATATAGGTAAGCGGTTTGCCATTAAAGGTTTGGCTATAGCTCGAAGTATAGATATTGCCCATGTTGATCTCTTGCTTATTCACCGATCCAACGAAGGTCAAATCGTAATTATCGGTGACATCGGCGCCTTTGAAATTGCGGATTTGGCAGCTTCTTACGTGCTCATTTCCTAGTGCTGTCACTCCCTGCGCGGAAGGCGCATTTTGGAAGCTGATGGAGCTAAGGTAATCATTTCCTTCGAAGGCACCGACGTTATTGGAATTGATCTGCCCGGCGCTAGTGTAGGTATTGAATTGGAACGCGAGCCCATCATACCAATCGGTATAGTCACCTAG
>CACYCS010000020.1 GCA_902773005.1 uncultured Erysipelotrichaceae bacterium | reverse complement strand
GGCCAAAGGCCTTACGTCGTGGCCACTAAAAACGCTAGCTGGCCGAAACGCTCCGCATTGCTGGCCGATTTTCTACGCTAAATGCAACCAAAGGTCTAAAAGTAAAAATTTCTCAAATTTATTCAGTTATTCTGTAAAACTACCGGGTTATTCGTTTTTAAATATGTTTTTAAATATCGCTTGAAAAATTTGTATTCGTAATTAATATAAGCCTATGTTTGCTGAAATCCTTGTCACAATTATGTCAGCAATTTCTGCTGCAGATGGTGTTAATTTGGATTTTTCTTCATCCGTGGAAGAAGATCCCGGCATCATATCCCAAGAAAACGTATCTAGTGCTCCCGCGGGAAATATCGCAAGCATTAACAGTGATCAGTACGAGCCGAATGATACAATCAAAACCGCGAGATCAATTGACCCTTTAGGTTACTTCGATCTATTTTCGTATCAGGTTTCATTGCAAGCGACTGCCGATGCGGATTTTGGATATCCGAACGACGATTTCTATTACTTCACCGCTTTGGCCATGTCGACAGTCACCTTATCCATTTCGACCAGCAACTCAAGTTGTTCTTTCACATACATTTTATTCGGCTACGACTATTCAATAACCGACCCAGATTCTTCCTATGCAGATCATGATTTGCTAATCATATCCGAAGACGACTCGACGAGTAATATAAAGGGATACTCAGGTTTTTTGGAAGCAGGAACTTACTTGATTTATATAAGGGGGCAGCAGGAACTCGGAGATTATAGCTGCATAGATTACAATATCAGCCTTCAGGTCCACGTCGGCAACGGCCATGGATCGTTTTCTGTAGGCGAGATGAAATACCGAAAGGGTTTGCCTGGAGCCATTTGGGTCTCCGATTTTATTCCTGGAAAACGTTTAACATTTTTATCCGATTCCCTCGAATATACTTATTATCAATCGAATCGACCGTACTCATATCCCGACTACGCCTTGGATAATATTATGGCTCTAACCGAGGGAGAAGATATTCTTGCCGCAAAAATATATATATGGGACGTCGAACTGAAGTATTGCTTGAGCCACGCCGTCAACGCGTTTAAGGAATACGTTGAGGAGCGTTTTCAAGAGCAAGACCTTATTCAGAGTTCGGTTCATATCATAAAAGATAGTTTAACTTCTGCCTTAAAAATTGTTGGAATCGTTTCGGATCTTGCGATTTCCGATCTTTTGATTGGGGTCACTTTGGATGGATTGTACCTTTCGATTGCAGAAGAATTGGTTAACGCTTTTTTCGAAGCCATTATTCCTAAAACCGAAATTGACTATGGTGATTTTGTCACTGCGCTGGAAGCTATCCAAAGCGAGCTCACAATTGTTGATAGCAATGGATCACCGATAAATGATCCACAAGCCCTGAACGATCATTTGGAAACAGGAATATTAACAATCCCAATTTATTACAAAGTGTTCGACCAAGATACCATTTTGCATCAAAAACGGCTTTTTAGCTACTCGCGCACTTTCGAGAGGATTGCAGAAGCCGCCAATCCACATAGTTTCTTGTATACCCCAGACTACTCGACGCCGATATCGTTGGCGCAGCCCACAGGTTTCTTCCGAAATTATGGAAATATATATGCTTTCGACGAAACAATCGTCTCAATGGATGATCTTACGTTCGTCAGTGATACAAGTGATGCTCAGCCAATTGTTTCTCAAATCTATATACCGTCCAGTAACTACTCGCTGTCAACCGCGCCTCAGCTTCATTTTGGTCAGTTTTATTGGTTTGAAGCTATAGCGGAAACGACTGGACCGCAATATTTTGACATTAGTTTTGCATCAGTTTCTTCGCCCTCATCCTTATATGTAGAACTCTTTCAGTCGCCCGTAGACGGTTATTCGTGCCAGGGGCGCTTGGGTTTATATACACCCAACTATGAATACACCGCGATGCCGTCGGGCGCAACTACTTCAATCATTAATTTTCAGAGAAATATGGTCGCGGGCGAGTCAATCTACTGTCGCGTAAGAATGAACGAATTCCAATCATCTCCCCCATTCTCGATATGCTTGGGTTCGCAGTCGAACCCTATAAACGAATATCAAGCCTCAGGCTTAACCCATCTGATTCATGAAAATAGCTATAACTGGCTGAACCTAAATCAGCATCGAGCAACCTGCTCCGCGTGTGGCCATTCAGAAATTCAATCGCACGCCATCTCCGCAAATTCCATCCCGCACAACGGGTATTATAATTGCATGTTCTGCGGCGGATTAACGAGGTTTGGCATTATCCAAAACGGGCTCATAAACGTCATTGCCATGACGGAAAACGGAAGCATAAAACTTCACGATGGTATCATGGTTATTGTAGATGAAGATATTGAGGCGCTGATGAATGGCTGTCTTGTTTTCATAGACGTCCTAAACGGCGGAGAAGTCCAATGAAGAAACTTTTCGCGCTATCTATTGTGGCCATATCTCTACTCTGCTCTTGCTCAAGCGAAAATCAGGCAGCATCGACAAACAATGGCTCCCCGCTTTCCACATATGTTCCCGAGCACTATTTCGATGGCGTCGGTTACGTTCAACCAAGCGCTGGTTATTTTGTGTCGAAGGCCCAGTCAAGCGGACAGGTCAGGGACGAAACAAGCCTATTTTTCAAATGTCGAATCCTTGAGGAAAGCGATTACTGGCTGAACTTCGTCAATCTGGCGGAAGACCAACTCCGCGTTGATTTTTTTGACAACATATATTGTTGCAATATATCCGAGACATTGGCGAACAACTATGTATATGAAGTTTCAGCCGCCGGTATTCGCCAAGCGATAATTGCTGTCGAGAAGCATTTCGAAGCAGGCGCAGAACTCTATTTTAGGCTAGGGAATCCAGATGGCTCACCCTTTCAGGCATTCTATATCGAAGTCACCTGCTGGCCTTATGCGGCTTTGTCTCATGCCGAAATGATCGGAGGCTAAGCGATATGAGACGAAGGATCCTGCTTTTCGAAGCGATAGTCACATTAGCCACATCCTCTTGCGTTTCGGGCCCCCATATTTCAACTTCTGGTGTTGAACCCCAAAGCAGCCAAGACTTTTCTGAGTTAGCAGACTCCAAATACACAATCGTTCCGCAAGGCACATTTTTACTTAGCTCGCCCTACCTCCAGTTTGGTGATTCCTATCTCTCTGCGATAAGGGAGAATCCGACTATCGCGGTAGGCTCTAGACCTTGGTTTATCTATCGCTGGCCAGAATTTCTCGCAACTGAGGCTCTCCTTTATGGCGTTTGGGCCGCTTCCGACTGCACAATCCAATGTTATCTCGACTGGCGAAACGATATGATAGGCTACCAAATGTTGGCGGTAGATGTCTATTTGGACGAGGGCTGCTCCTTCCCTATCGCAACGTTCTATCCGAATATCTTTACATATTATAGAACAAGCATTCAGGGCAAAGGCATGACATGGCAAGATGTTTGGGTTTCATTCATGGGAATCTATTTTGAAATGCCATTGAAAGAAGGCCAAACAATCTACCTACTTGTCCATACCGATAGAAACGCTCCCCGCGGGCAAATGTCCACTTTTCTTATCGATTTCAAGGAGAACTCCGAGAATATTCTCTCCTGCGTCATCCCAGCCATCTCAAAACCCCTCATCACCTCGTGAAGTGCAATGGTTATTTCCTCGTTTATCTCATACGAAGAATGGCATGCTTTTTCATGTCTAACACATGCGCGCGATAAGTTATAATTAGTGATGATGGCCTTCATTCCGCTTCATACATATTCCGGATACTCTTTCCTGCAAAGCGGATTGAGCGTCCCCCGCTACGTCGGGCTCGCGAAAAAGCGCGGCTTGCGCTATCTTTCGCTCACCGACAAGAACACGATGTCGGGTTTGCCTGAATTCGTTCATCTCTGCACCGCGAACGGAATCGTGCCGGTCGTCGGGATGGACATCGAGATCGACGGGGATACCCTTACCCTCATCATCGTCGACGAATCGGGCTACCGCAACGCGATGGCGTTCGACCTTTTGTCAAGCGAACGCGCGCTAACTTTAGAGGACCTACGCGGCAAAACGAGCGGACTGACCGCCATATTGGACTGCGGGCGCGGACACTTCCGCTACCTATTCGAATCCGAGAAATCAGGCGAGATCCCGGCATATCTACAAAAATACGATAACCTCTTCCCCTCTTTCTACCTTGGCCTGCCGAATTTCCAAGGCTCCAAGGCGATCAACGATTTCATCCGCTCCTTCGTCTCGAAATACCCTTACGATAAAGTCGCCTTCCCCCACTTGCTTTACGAGAAACCCCAGGACGCGATCGTCCTCGAAATCGTGAAGGCGATCTCTAGCGAAGCCAAATTGACCCAAAAAGAAGCCACTGGCCCTAACTATTTCCTTAGCGACGAAGAGGCAAACGCCATCTACACCGCCGACGAGCTTTTCGCCTGCGAGAAGATCTGCTCTTCCGCCCATTTTGATTTCATCGCCAAGCGCGGCGGCTTATTGGTCTATCCGAATGGACGCGGCATCTCCAGCGAGCAGTATCTCCGCGAGCTTTCTTACGCGGGACTTGCCAAAAAGAACCCAGGATACGGCAGGGAATACCAAGAGCGCCTCGATTACGAGCTAAGCGTCATCTCAAAGATGGGCTACGCCGATTACTTCCTGATCGTTCAGGATTACGTGAATTACGCTAGGCGCGTCGGCATCTCCGTCGGCCCGGGCCGTGGATCAGGCGCTGGGAGTCTCGTCTCCTATGCGCTAGGGATCGTCACCCCCGACCCGATTCGATACGGCTTGCTTTTCGAGCGATTCCTGAATCCCGAACGACAGTCGATGCCCGATATCGACGTCGACTTCGCCGACGTCCGTCGCGACGAGATCGCGATTTACCTCCAGCAAAAATACGGCAGGGACCGCGTCTCCCATATCATCACGATGCAGACCTTGGGCGCAAGGGCGAGCCTTCGCGACATCGGGCGCGTCTACGATTACGAGACCCGCGAGATCGATCTGATCGCCAAAACGATCACCGATCCTAGGCTTTCCCTTCGCGACAATTACCGCAAGAACAGCGCATTCCGAAGCCTCGTCGATTCGGACAAATACTATCTGCAAATCGTCTCCTTGGCCTCGAAGATCGAGGGTTTGCCCCGTCAAGCAGGGCTTCATGCGGCGGGCGTCGTCCTCAATAACGCCCCTCTTTCCACCGCCGTCCCGATCACCGACAGCGAATCCGTCGGCTACGTCGCCCAATACGAGATGAATTACCTCGAGGAGCAGGGATTCCTCAAGATGGACCTTCTCGGCCTAAGGAACTTGACCCTCGTCGATAACTGCATCTCCCTCATCGAGCGCGAGCATGGGATCCACCTCGATTACGCTTCGATCCCCTTTGAGGACAAAGAGCCGATCGCCCTTATCGCTTCTGGCAAGACCATGGGGCTATTCCAGCTAGAATCTGCGGGCATGAACCGCGCGATTCGCGAGGTTAGGCCCACCAGTTTCGATGACCTGGTCGCGATTTTGGCCTTATTCCGTCCTGGCCCGATGGCGAATATCCCTAGTTTTGCTAGGCGCAAGCACGGCGAAGAGAAGATCACCTACATCACCCCGGAGTTGGAGCCGATCCTCTCCTCCACCTATGGCATCATCGTCTATCAGGAGCAGATCATGCAGATCGTTAGGCGCCTCGCGGGATTTAGCTTTGGCCAAGCCGATAGCTTCCGTCGCGCGATCTCGAAGAAAGACGCGCTCAAACTCCAAAGCCTAAAATCCGACTTCATCCTTGGCTGCGTCCAATCCGGAACGAAAAAGGAAACCGCGGAAGAAGTCTACGCGTTGATCTACAAATTCGCCGATTACGGCTTCAATAAGTCGCATTCCCTCTGCTATGCAATCCTCGCATGCCAGATGGCCTGGCTAAAGCTCCATTACCCCGTCGAATTCTATTGCGCGATCCTCGATTCGCTTAGCCCAAGCGACCCGAAGTTCCCACCCCTTATCAGCGAGATCAAGAAAAGCGGCATCTCCTTCGCGCTTCCTTCCATTAACGTAGCGGAGGAGCGCTTCATTCCAAAAGAGGGCAAGATCGTCTTCCCCTTCACCTCGATCAAAGGAATCCAAGGCTCCTTGGCCTATGGCATCATCGAGGAACGCCGCAAAAAGCCTTACGAAGACATCTTCGATATGGCGAGGCGCCTTGCGAAATACGGCTTGAACACCCAAACCCTCATAAAGCTCGTCGATGCGGGCGCGCTAGACGAATTCGGATACAATAGGCCTTCGCTTCGCTTGGCTTCCTCAAGCGCCTTCCATTACGCCGAGCTATTCGGCGATGGGGACAATTCGCTTCTATTGGATCTAGGGATATCAAAGCCCACGATCGCGACCCTAAGCGAAGATACCCTAGGCGACCTCGCCGCGGAAAGGATGGCGTTAGGCATCATGATCTCGGGCAGCCCATTGCTTAAAAAACGGGCCGAGATCGCGACCATGGGGCTATCGAAGCTATCTGAGGTCACGACGAATAGCGGCGAGTCCCACGTGGCTGCCGTCATCCAAAGCGTCAAGGTCATCACCACCAAGCGCGGCTCGAAGATGGCCTTCATCACCTTCTATGATGAGGATACCGAACTCGAGGGAACGATGTTCGAATCCGTCTATAACGCCTGCTTCCCCACCCTAAGGGAAGGAGCCCTCGTCCAAGTGAGAATCCGCCCCGACTACAAGAAAGAGGGCAGCTACATCGTCGAAGGCGTCGAACCGCTATAGGAGATCAATAATGGATAAGAAAAAACTTGTGATAATCGACGGAAATAGTCTTTTGTTCCGCGCGTTCTACGCCACTTCTTACGGTGACGTAAGCTCGATCATGCGCACGAAATCGGGCATTCCCACCAACGCGATCTTCGCCTTCGCGAACATGCTTAGCAAGATCTTGCAGGGCTTCCAAGGCGGCGAATCGCTTTTCGTCGGATTCGACGCGGATGGGCATACCTTCCGCAAAGAGGAATTCGAGCAATACAAAGCCAATCGAAAGCCAGCGCCCCAAGAGCTCATCGAGCAATTCCCGATCTCCAGGGAATTCCTTGACGCGATGGGCATCAAGCATTATGAGGAGCACGGGATCGAGGCCGACGATATCTGCGGCACGATCGCTAAGCTTGGCTCGAAGTTGGGATATGAAGTCACCGTCTACACTTCCGACAAGGACTATCTGCAACTGATCGATGAGAACGTCACGATCAACCTCATCAAATCCGGCATGAGCAACCTCGAGGTGATGACCCCTTCCTCGATGCTTGAGAAATTCGGCTTCACGCCTAAGCAAATCATCGACTTCAAAGGACTCCGCGGGGATTCTAGCGACAATCTCCCCGGGATCCCTGGCGTCGGCGACAAAACCGCGGTCAAGCTCATTCAGGAATATGAGACTTTGGACGCAATCTTCGAGGCCGCGAAGGCAGGGAAGATCAAAGGCAAGGTCGGGCAAAATATCGTCGAGAACGAAAACCTCGGCAGGGAATGCTACAAGCTAGCGACCATCTTGACCGATGCGGCGCTGCCATTTGGGTTAGACGATTTGGAATACCAAGGCTATGACTATCAAAGCATCGCCGAATTCTGCCAGAAATACGAGCTCCGCCAATACCTTTCGCGCATCCCAGCCGCGCTTAAAAAAGGCGAGGGGTCGCTCGTTGCCCCCGAAGTCAAAACCGTGTCCACCCTCCAAGGGATTCTCTTCCCCGATCGAGTTGGCCTAACCCTTGACCTAAGCGAAGACACTTATCACGATGAACTTGCCGATGGGGTTGCTATCTCTACTAAGGAAGCAACATATTATCTGCCTAGAGAAGAGGCGAAATCCGATAAGGGGTTGCGCGAATTGCTCGAAAACCCGAATATCAAGAAATGCGTTTACGATAGGAAGCTCGTGGAAATCGGACTCCACAACCTCGGGATCAACGTCGAGGGCATCGATTTCGATTTGCTTCTTGCAAGCTACCTGATCGATAGCTCTTTGACCGATTCGCCAAAGCTCGTCTATTCGACTTACGGAGTCGATATCAGTCCGTCTTCCAGCCAAGAGAAAGACCTTTTCTCGACTGGCGAGCCTGAAACCACCGGCAAAATGGCCTTCTACGCGCTTGCTTTGGAAGGGAAAGCCAGGAAATCGCTAGAAGAGGTGTCCGCGACTAAGCTATATGAGGAAATCGAATTCCCACTATCGAAGATCCTCGTCGATATCGAAGAGGAAGGTTTCCCGCTAGATGGGGAAAAGCTTTCGGCAATCGGCGACGAATTCCGTAAGAAGCGCGATGGACTAGAGATGCAAATCCACGCTTTGGCTGGGCAGAAATTCAATATCGGCTCCCCGAAGCAAGTCGCTGAGGTCCTATTTGGAAAACTAGGGCTTCGCGACCCTAAAGGCGGATCGACCTCGATTGATGCATTGAAAGAAATCGTCGATGAGCACCCGATCGTCGGCAAGATCCTAGAATATAGAAAATACGCGAAATTGGTGGGCACCTATATCGATGGATTACTCCCCCACATCCAACGCGATGGCAAGATCCATACTTGCTTCAACCAAGCCCAGACCACCACGGGCAGACTATCTTCCTCGAATCCGAACCTCCAGAACATCTCGACGAGGGACGAAGAGGGAAAGCTCATCCGCAAGGCGTTCTATTATCCTGGCTTCCACACCAAGATCCTCTCTTTGGACTATAGTCAGGTGGAGCTTAGGGTCTTAGCCGCCCTTTCTGGCTGCAAGGCCTATATCGACGTCTTCAATAACGGCCATGACGTCCACTCGGAGACCGCGAGGAAGATCTTCCAGACCCCGGACGGGGAGGAAGTCCCATCCTTACTAAGAAGAAGAGCGAAAGCGGTCAACTTCGCGATCATCTACGGCACCACCCCATTTGGTCTAGCCGACCAGATTGAGGGCACGCCCAAAGAGGCGGCCGAGATCATCCGCAACTTCTATCTTCACTATCCGGAAGTAGGCAAATACCTCGACTCCATCATCAAAGACGTCGAATCCACGGGGTACGTGACAACGATGTTTGGCAGAAGGAGGTATCTACGCGACATCACCGATGCCAATTATTCCAAGCGCGAAGCCGCTAGGCGCGCCGCGCTAAATGCCCCGGTCCAAGGCTCGGCCGCGGACCTCATCAAGATCGCGATGATCAAAATCGATAAGTTCCTGAAGGAGAACCATTACCAAACCAAGATGGTCCTCCAGATCCATGACGAACTCTTGTTCAAAGTGCCCGATACCGAGTTAGAGGAAGTCTATCCGAAGCTAAAGGAAATCATGGAGCACGCGGTGGAGCTTCCGGTGAAACTCGAAGTCGAAGGCGCGGCTGGCGAAAGCTGGTATTCCGCGAAGGACTGATCCATGCCAGAACTTCCAGAAGTAGAGACGGTGCGCGCGTTTTTGGATAACGCGGTACGCGGAAAAAGAATTAATTCCATCCGCGTGTTTTACCCACGCCTAATCGAAGGGGATCCTAATGAATTCATAACGCTCCCTATCGGCAAGCGCATCGAAAGGATGCAAAGGAAGGGCAAATGGCTGAAGTTCGCCTTAGAGGATGGCCTCGCCATCTATTCGCACCTAAGGATGGAAGGGAAATATTTCTTAGGCACCCCGAATCATCCAGAGCGGAAATTCGACTTCGCCGAGTTCGATTTCGACGATGGGACCGCGCTTTACTATAATGACCAACGCAAATTCGGCAGGATGTCTCTCGTAAAACAAGGAGAGCATAGTCCTTTTGACGAACTAGGCGACGAACCTTGGGATAAGGACCCTTCTATTTTGGTACGCGACTTGTCCAAAAGAAAAGACACCATCAAGCAAGCGATCATGGACCAAACCGTAATCGCGGGGATTGGAAACATATACGCTGATGAAACCCTATTCGCCTGCCGAATCAATCCGTTTGAAAAGGCAAGCAGCATGAGCTTAGAGCAATGTGAAAGCATCCTCAAAGAAGCGACTCGCATCATGAGAATCGCCATCGAAGAAGGCGGCTCCACCATCAAAAGCTATCACCCCCAAGATGGGGTCGATGGAAGAATGCAAAACGAGCTGCTCGCCTATGGCGCAGAGAATAGGAATTGCCCTAGATGCGGCTTCCCGATGCGCAAGGTATTTCTTGCTGGAAGAGGGACCACGTATTGCCCGATTTGTCAAAAGAAGAGGGGACGTGCATTCGTTTTGGGCGTTACTGGGCCCATCCATAGTGGCAAATCCACCGCTTCCAAGTATTTCGTTAGCCAAGGCTTCATCCTATTCGACGCGGATGCCTGCGTGAAGTCGCTTTACGAAATCCCGAAGGTGAAATCCGCCATCAAGAAAGCGTTTGGACGGCTATCTTACAAAGACGGCAAGCTCAACAAAGCCTATGTCACAAAGAAGTCGAAAGACCCAAAATACAAAGCCAAACTCGAAGCGATTCTTCATCCAATCGTGATCGAAGAAGCCCAAAAACTGATACACGTATCCCCTGAAAATGCAAAAATACTTTTAGACGTGCCTTTGCTTTATCAGTCTGGCATGGACCAGATGTGCGATGCTGTATTGCTTGTTGACGCCGAGGAAAGCAAGCGCAAAGCAAGACTAATCGCGGAAGGAAGAGACGCGAAAGCGATCATGGAGATCAACCGCTCCTTCCCATTGGCGAAAGCAAAGAAAAAGGCGACTTGGGTCATCTACAATGATTCCACAGAAGATGACTTCGTCGCCAAATTAAAGGAACTACCGCTTCAATAGACGTTCAATCCAGTGACATCGATCTCCTTCTCGCATCTAGCCTGGAGGAGATTTTTTAGTTGGTTGGCGCGGGTCGGGCCGATTTTCGGGGCATACATGTCTGCGATTTCGGAAATCGAAAAGTCGGAAGCGATGCAGACGGGCAGTCCTTCTTTCGCTCGCATGTTCAGAAGCGGGAACAAGATGGAAGCGAAGACGAACTCTGTTTTGTATTCGTTGCCGAAGTCATCAAGAACTAGTAGCGGGCACTTCAGCAGTTGATCAAACCTCTCATCGAAATC
The DNA here is from genome assembly GCA_902773005.1 of uncultured Erysipelotrichaceae bacterium. Taxonomy (GTDB): domain Bacteria; phylum Bacillota_I; class Bacilli_A; order RFN20; family CAG-826; genus Alloenteromonas. The sequence goes on along the minus strand of CACYCS010000020.1, from coordinate 5,389 downwards.
CTTTTTGGCGTTGATCTGCAGGTCTTTGAGGCGGTCGATCAATGAACTCGTGTCGCAGAAAGCGCATCCCCGATTCTTCTCGGCGTAGGCATTCGCGAAGGTCGCGAGGATAAAGCTCTTCCCGGATCCGTTTTTCCCGGTGAGGTAGACCCAGTTAGAGGGCTTGCTGCTAATGCCCGCAAGTTTCACGATCGCCGCTTTCCTTTTCGCGGTTTTATCGATCTTCTTCATCGTGATATCCTGCCATTCGGAAGGGAAATCGCGGACGATGAAGCGGGTTTCGTGATCTACGAGTTTCTTGACGACGCGGCACGGGGCGAAGTTTCTGGTCACAAAGCCATCGTTAAGGGCTAAGCTCATCTCATAATGCGGGTTTGCCTTGTTGCAGGCTTCGAAGCCTGGGCATTTCTCGCAATAATGGAAATCCTCTTGGTAGTCTAGGAGGGTCGCCAAGGATTCCTTGACCTGGCCAAGCGAAAGCTGAAGGTCATCGTGGATGACTTTGTAGACGGGCTCATCGGCTTTTAAACCGTCGATGGCCTTTTTCTGAAGCTCAGCGATATCATCGCCTAAGCTCAGTTTGGGTAATTTCATCTTTTCCATGGTCAGGGCTTAATTATAGAGCGAATCGATCAGCTTATCGACTTCTTCGTCGCTGATTTCCTCCTCTTGGGCGGGCTGAGCAACTGGTGCAGCTTGCTGAATCGGCTGTTCTTTTTGCTTTGACGCAACGGCTTTCGCGCCTTTGCGCTTCGAGGAATCGTTCAGGTATTCCATCGCGTCACGCGCGTTCTTTACGCCGGCCCTCATCAAAGCCGCCCCTACTTTTTCCGCATAGGCGGGACTCAATACGTTGTGATTGCGTTGCAATACATAATCGACTAGCGCATTCACGACGGAATCAGGCAAGCCAATCTCTAGTGCAAGGCGATTTACAAGCCTTACGTCGCTTGAAGAGGGTTTATGGCCACCTTGGAGATAGCCAAGGAAAGTGACGGGCGAGACTTGGTCCATGAGGCGGATCTTGCTCGCGAGCGCGCTTTCGCCGGAGATCTCGCTTTTGGCGGCGCTCTCTTGATGGGTATAGGCGAATTTCGCGGCGTTGCCGCATTTTCTCGATAACGTCTCGAAATCGACGCGCTGCCCCTTCTTGCGGCTTAGCCCTAGCGATTCATAGACGCAATCGGCCATGGTCGCGGAGTCCAATCGATACAAAGCCGCGATGCGCTCGATCTTAGCGAGCTCTTGCTCCGAAAGCATATCTTCGGAGGAGCCTAGCTCTTGCAAGCGGCTCCCGAAGGAACGGTAATCGAAATCGATTCTGACCTTGGCGGAGCCATGCCCCACCGCTCCGAATCTGGAGTTCAGATAGATCGGGTCTTCGAAATCGGGCATGAAGACGCTTAGGAAGCTCGCGGTGGCTTCCTCAAACCCTTCGGGCAACGCTCCCGCTTTGTATTTCCGCTTCAGCAAGGAATATTCCTTCTCGCCCACATATTTTCTTAATGTTCCCGCTAGTAGGGGATCGTTGAAGAATTCCGCAGGGGCCAAAGGGGAATAGACGCAATAAATGAAGCAAGCCAATTTGTCGTCTTGCTTGACGAAGGTGCGGATTAGCCCTACCGCCTCTAGTGCCTCCACCGCGTTAAAGAATTCGCCGGTCGAGACCTTTAGGCGCGACAATAGCCTCTCGTGCACACCGAGTTCCTCGGGCTTAGCGGAGCGAAGCGATTCGAACACCGCAAACGCCATCCCGCCGATTAACGGAAGATAGCAATCCTCCAGCACCTGCTCATCGGACGAGGAATATGCCGACATGCGATGGGTTTCGAATAGGTCATCCGCGCAAACTCGTTTCATCTTCCTCCTCCTTTGGCGATTATTCTATCATCGCTAGGCTTCCATATCCACAATTTCTTACGCCCCATCGGTACTTTTCACACTTTATTCACAGCCCTTTCACTCGAATGCCACACAAGGATTATGGAGTTTTCCACAACGGAAAAATCTTGTCCCCTTCCTCGATTGGCGCACATGAATACGCTTTCTCAAAACGAATTTCAAATTTCCCTTAGCCTATACGTACGCGTACGCTTATAATAAGGGCGATTTTTTAAGAGGATTTCATATGATTAGCAAGATCGGTGTATTGACTTCCGGCGGCGACGCCCCCGGCATGAACTGCGCAATCCGCGCGGTCGTTAGGGCAGGCCTTAAATACGGCCTAGAAGTCTTTGGGGTCATGGATGGGTATAAAGGACTCGTGGAAGATGACATCTTCCCGATGGACCGCCACTACGTCTCCAACATCGTTAACCGCGGTGGAACGATCCTAGGAACCGCGAGGCTTCGCGAATTCAAGGACCAGACCGTCCGTCAGATCGCGGTCGATAACCTCCGCAAGCGCGGAATCGATGCCCTCGTCGTCATTGGCGGCGATGGCTCCTACATGGGTGCGAAGAAGCTCACCGAGATGGGCATCAATTGCGTCGGACTTCCCGGCACGATCGATAATGACATCGCCTCGACCGATTACACCATCGGATACGACACCTGCCTCAACACCATCGTCGATGCAGTCGATAAGATCCGCGACACCACCGAGTCCCATCAGCGCTGCGCGGTCATCGAGGTCATGGGCAACCACTGCGGCGACTTGGCCCTCTTCTCTGGCATCGCCGAAGGTGCCGAGATGATCATCACCCCTGACCACCCGATCCCTGAGGAGGAGGTCTTCGAATCCCTCCGTCAATTGCATGACGCGAAGCGGAAAAGGGCGATCGTCATCGTTTCGGAAAAAATCTATCCCGATATCTTCGCCTTTGCCGAGCGCATCACCAAAGCAACGGGGTTTGAAGCGAAAGCCGAGGTCCTTGGCCGCATCCAGCGCGGCGGCTCGCCCAGCGCTTTCGACCGCATCCTCGCCGCCCGCATGGGCGCCCACGCCGTCGACTGCTTGTTAGACGGCAAAGGCGGCATCTGCGTCGGCATGGTCAACAACAAGATCGTCGACTACGACATCTACGAAGCGCTTCAATTGCCTCGCGACAAGCACGTCTCCGTCCTGCGTCTAATCGACATCCTCAAGTAACGACGATCAGGAGGCAAATTTCGATGTTGCTCAACATATCTAAGAAAACGAAAATCGTATGCACCATCGGCCCAGCCACCGATAATCCAGAAGCCATTATGGCTCTATACAAGGCCGGCATGTCCGTGATGAGGCTTAATTTCAGCCATGGCGACCACGAAGGCCAGAAGGCAAAGCTTCAGCTCGCCCGCGACCTCGAAAAGCAAGGCATCTTCATTCCGGTTGCCCTAGACACAAAGGGCCCGGAAATCCGCACGGGATATATGCAAAATGACCAGCTGGAGATTCCTGAAGGCCACAAGATGAGAATATCGATGACCCCAGTCGAAGGGACCCTCGAGAAATTCTCCGTCTCCTATAAGGGACTTTATGACGACGTCAAGGTCGGCGACCACATCCTAATCGATGATGGCAACCTCGACTTCGAGATCTATGGCAAGGACTCCGCGACCCGCGAGCTCATGGTGGTCGCGAAGAATGCCCACACCCTGAAGAATCAAAAAGGCGTGAATTGCCCCTTCTCCCGCCTATCGATGCCTTTCATCTCCATCAAAGACGATGACGACCTCCGCTTCGGCTGCGAAAACAAAGTCGACTGCATCTTCGCTTCCTTCACTAGGCGTCCCGAAGACGTTAAGGCGATCAAAGACGTATTGGCCAAATACGGCGAGCCGGATATCCCGGTCTTCGCCAAGATCGAGAATCCCGAGGCCGTCGAGAAAATCGATGAGATCATCGACGCGGCCGACGGCATCATGGTCGCTAGAGGCGACCTGGGCGTCGAGATTCCGCCAGAGGAGGTCCCGATTGTCCAAGCCAAGATCATCGAGCATTGCCGCAGAAAGGGCAAACCCGTCATCACCGCGACGCAGATGCTCGACTCGATGGTCACTCACCCCCGTCCCACGCGTGCCGAGGTAGGAGACGTCGCAACCGCGATCAACGAATCCACCGACTGCGTCATGCTTTCCGCCGAAAGCGCCTCCGGCAAATATCCCGTCGAATCCGTCGAAATGCAAGCCAAGATTGCACGCACCATGGAGCAATACCTCGATTACGAGAAGCTCGCTAGGGAAGCATATGAGACTTCGGAACGCTCCAATAACGACGCGATCTCGAATGCCGTCGCCAATACGGCCCTATTGATCGGCGCGAAGCTCATCGTGAATTTCACCGAGACCGGCAAATCCACTTGGCGCATCTCGAAGGCACGCCCCTGCTGCCCGATCCTCTCGGTCACCAATAGGCGCAGCACCGCAATGAAAGGCGCGTGGATGTGGGGCGTATATAGCGTGCTCCTCAAGACATCGATGCCTGACTTCATCGAGGAGATGGAGGTTTTGGCACTAAAATGCGCAAGGGAGCTTGGGCTTAAGAAAGGCGATCCCATCATCATCGCTGGCGGCACCCCCACAGGCGCTGGCAAGACCAACTTCATGCGCATCCTCACCATGAACGAGATCGAGCAATATATCGATTAAGGAATCCTAAGTGCCCGCGGCAACGAAATGCCGCGGGCTTTTCGATTGCCGGAAATTCACTTCTATGGCATAGAAGCGTTGCTTCTAATTTTGGTTTTTGAAAATTTGAAAATTGGAAGTAATACACTTCTACGCCCATCAGTCTTTCTTGAATTCTGGCGACGACTCATCACACTCGTCTTGCCGAATCTCATATATGCCAAGGCGTTGCGGGCATGGACAATCTTTAATCCTTCCCCTGGCATCGTAATCGATGGCGGAGATGAGCTTGACGTGAAACCGCCATCAGCGGCAATCGTGAACTGCAATTTGCAAAAATCAGGTTTTTTAAACAGCAGCCAAAGATAGGCCGATCGTTATCGTTAGAGGGTTCGCGTCGCGAGATGGCCCGCCATGAGGAATCCAATGTGAACACCTACTTCACTGCTCATGGTATCGGATATGACTTCTCACATCTGTATGAGCGAGCGAAGAAGAGGTTCGCAAAAAGAATAAGCGGGAAAGCCTCAAAAACCTTCAGAAGGCTAATCAAAACCGCAAATCGCAGAGAAATCTGGGGAATGACGCCCTGGTTTTTTCTTGCCCTTCTGGATGGGTCATTAGAACATTTCGTGTAATATGCCTTCTAAAAGGACTCCTCTTTTGTAAACTCTGCTACAAGACTACAAATTAATGTCTCAACATATTCTTTACTATTGGGTCTAAGTTGTGCTTTTGCTTAATTCGCCTTCCCTTCTTCGCTTCCATCATCAATTCTTTCGAATTCCTCGCGATTCATCGTTAGCAAGGCAATGGTTCTCCCGGTATCCCTCTTTAT
>CACYCS010000019.1 GCA_902773005.1 uncultured Erysipelotrichaceae bacterium | reverse complement strand
GTCAGGTGTATCGATTATCACCAAGAACGCCTTGCTTGAATTGCTTTATGACGACGATATTTGGAAAGGGTTAGACAAACCGCCTTCTTTCGACAGGAACATCTACGCGATCGAGAGATATGGCGACATCCTCTATATCGTCTCCGCGTTGCGTATCTATTTATATGATATGAACCAGGGCAAGATCCTTCCGGATAACGTCCTGATGGAAACGATCCAAGCTTATGCAGACCAGAAAACGGCTGAAAAGCGGGCTCTCGGAGGAGATAACGAGACCTTTGTGTTCACCTACGCGCCGAAGGACGTGGAGGTGTTCAATAACAAACTCTATTTTGCGATTTCCGGCATCGGGTTAATCGAATATGACCCAAGCGCGGGAACGGTCGCTATCTATGATACGGATTATATTTCGTCCCACATCGCCAAAACGGTTGGGGACCCCGACTTGGCGCTTACCCAGGCGATGAGATCGCTTAGGGGCTTTGACGGATATCTGGCCATCGGATATTCCAGAGGCATCGTCAAGTTCGATGGAACGAACTTCTCCGTCATGTATGTCGGATCCAGCATCCTCTACATCAACAAATCCAAAGAAGGCAAATTGATTTTCGATAGGACCGGCGGTCTATTTGAAGTGGATGATGAATTCACGACGATGACCGAGATACCGACCGCCGTCAAAGGCGTCAGCGGCAATAGGTTAAAGTTCTTAGTCGATGGCGATTACATCTATTACAACCTCAACAGCCGCCTTTTCCGTTTGGAGAAAACAAACGGGCAATATTCGCCAAAGGAAATTGCCATCCCTTACGTCAAAGGCTCATTGGTCGAACTTTCCAAAATCGAGTACAACGATAAATCCGGAAATGTCGGCTACAAATACGTCATCGTCAGCCAAACCCAAATTTATATCGCGGATTCCTTAGAGGGAGACCGTCTTGAGGATTTCGAGTTCTACGACTCCACGAACGGCCTGCAGCCGATCATTGCCAACACCTCTGGCTATTACGATAGGGAAGGGCAGAAGTATTATTTCCAATCCACCAACGGCATCTATGTATACGATTTCAATGAAACCAAAGACGCAACGGCGCCCGTTAAAGTGGGGGTGGCCTCCGTCGAATTGGATGGCAAATCGTACTTCGGAAACACCATCAACATCACAAAAGACACGTACCGTGTAACGATTAATCTATCCGTTTTAGGCTTTAGGCCAAATAAAGGCTATTCCATTTATTACAAGATGGATGGCGTCGATAAGGACTATCACACAATCTCGGATTCCGACAGGAACATCAACTACACGAACTTGCCTGGCGGCGATTATACTTTCCACGCCTACGCCGTCGATGAGTATGGCCAGCGTTCGAATGAGATCAATATCCAATTGACCAAAGAAAAGAGAGTCCATGAGCATGCTTGGTTCTGGGTCATCAGCGCTTTGCTCGCGCTTTCGCTTGTCGTAGGTGTCGCGTTCTTGATCATCAAGCAAAAGACCAAGCAGGCTTTAAGGAAGCAACTTGAATACAAGAACATCACCGTTGAATCCATCCAAGCCATCGCCCGCACAATCGACGCGAAGGACGAATACACGAACGGACATTCGACCCGTGTCGGATACTATTCCAAACTTATCGCTCAGGCTATGGGCATGAGCGACCACGACGTCGATAACATCTATTACATCGCCTTGCTCCATGACATCGGCAAGATCGCAATTCCCGACAAAATCCTCAACAAACCGGGCAGATTAACTGACGAAGAATTCGCGGTTATGAAGAGCCATACTACGCGAGGCGCAAGGATTTTGCAGGGTATTTCAACAATTCCACACATCGTTGAAGGCGCGAAATCGCACCACGAAAAGTATGATGGATCTGGTTATCCGGAAGGATTGAAAGGGGAAGAAATCCCGCTTGTCGCACGCATCATCTGCGCGGCCGACTGCTTTGACGCGATGGCCTCCAAGAGGGTCTATAAACCGCCTTTCACCATGGAGACCGTCACCAGCGAATTCAAGCGCTGCGCAGGCACGCAGTTCGACCCGCACATCGCGGAAATCGTTGTT
>CACYCS010000018.1 GCA_902773005.1 uncultured Erysipelotrichaceae bacterium | reverse complement strand
GTACCCAAGAGGCCGAAGGGGACGGTTTGCTAAACCGTTAGTGGGGCACCAGCTCCAGCTCGGGTTCGAATCCCGACGCCTCCGCCAGCAGTTGCAGAAAACGGCATTCCTTAGTTGGGGTGCCTTTTTTGCTTGTGAATCCGGGTGGGATTTGGTTCGATAGTTCGGCGGGTTCAAAATTAGAGTGCTTTTCCCGCAGAGACCCAAAATTAATGCAAATCCCACCTGGTTTTATTGATATCGCCATCGTTTTTGCGTTTGAGACGCTCGAACATCGGAAGGCAGCGAACCGCTAAAAAAGGAAGCGGCCGTTTGAATCGCTAGGCATAGGCTGCGTGCCATCCTTGGCTAAAACTCTAGACGCGTTAAGTTCTTGCTTGATTATGTCAAGCGAACACAAATATGTGCTGAACAAATTTCTTCGTGCGCGCTAAAATAACGGGTGGATGCGGATTATGAAAAAAATCATCGAAAGCATACAATCGTTCCAAACAAACCATCCCGCGCTCAATCGGATCATTGAGACAATCGTGTCCACTGGGGCCATGGTTCTTTTGGTTTTGATCGTCTATTTCCTCAACGTCCCAAATCCGAATATGGTGCTCGTTGTCGGCGAAATCGCCTTTACCGCGTTATTCGGCTTCATTCCCGGTGGGTTCGCAACCCTAACCATGCTTGGCTATTCCTTCTTTTTCTTCTCGACCGATCATAATTTCGTTTCTTTTACAGAGCAAAACGCCTACAAACTCTACATCATCATCTTCGGAGCGGTCACTTGCTACGCCTTCGTTGCCGTGCTCCGCTACCTCCATGGGCGCGCCGCCAAAAAGCTAAGGGATGCCAATATCGCCCTTGCTGAGGACAATCTGCGTCTCGACCACATTTCGAAAATCGATTCCCTTACTGGAGTGAAGAACCGTTTTGCGTTCCATACCGATTTCCCGTCTTTTGAAGGAAAGCCCATCAACTTGCTTCTACTAGATGTCGACGACTTCAAGTCGATCAATGACCATTATGGCCACGCGACCGGAGACGCGGTACTCCATGCGACCGGGACGATACTCAAAGAGATTTTCGGAGAGGATCATTGCTATCGTTATGGCGGAGACGAATTCATGGTGGTTCGCGATGACTTGACCCCGGATGAATTCATTTCGAAATGCCAAGACCTTAGACAAGCGATTTCGGAGATTCGTGAGAATTCCATCCATATCCCCGTGAAGTTCTCCGCCGGACTAGTCTATGGTGATGCGAAGGAACATAGCGACATGCAGCTTATGCTCAAAGAGGCTGATCGCCTTCTTTACACAGTGAAAGACTCGGGAAAAGATGACCTGAAGACGGTGCGCTTCACCGCGAGCAACAAAGCGTAAACACCTACACGTATCCATCGGATTTGCAAATAGAGGCAAATCTGATTTTTACGTACTAAAATAGTTGAAACGACTTAGAGGCATGAAAAAAATGAAAAGGAATGCTTTGATTCTTGTTGCCGCGACGCTATGCGTGTCCGCTTGTAGCGCGGCCAATAATTCCTCGCTTATAGAAAGCGACCCAGCAGGAGGAAGTAGTTTCATCTCGGCCGTGGATGTTTCTAGCCTTGAGGATAGCGAGCCTTCTTTTCCAGTCGAATCTTCTCACGTGGCCTCAGACGAAGATTCGTCTTCCTTCACCCAGCCCATTGACCCGACATCGGAAAGTCTCTATAAGAATCAGACGTATCTTAACTATGTAGGGGATGTTCAATCGGTTTGGAAGTCTTATCTAGGCGACGGGCAGCTCATCGCGGTTATCGACACTGGCTTTGACATAGACCATAGCGAATTCAAGCGGCCTGATGGATCGAGCAAGGTTTCCTCTAAATCCGCTCGTATCCATCATGAAGGCGGCGAAGTGGAGGTGGAAGTAGGGGCGGAACACGCAAAGATGACCAATGGCGATAGCCATGGTACTTTCTGCGCCGCGGTCGCCGCGGCAAGCGCCACTGGAGAAGGAACTGTCGGTATTGCCCCGAATGCCGATCTATTACTTCTTGCAACCGACGGGAAGCCGCGCTCGATCTGCGAAGCGTTCCGCTACGCAGCGAATAATGGAGCGCGGATCATCACGATTTCGATTGGGAGCTATTCTGACTATGTTGGGGATCTAGTAAACGACGGGTCTGATCTTACGACGGTATTCGACGAAGCGCTCAAAGAAGTCTATGAAAAAGGCGTCGTCATTTGTAGCGCCGCGGGCAATGGCGGCTACGATCGCCCAACCGAATACACCTTTCCTGGCGGAAGCGATTATGTGATTGGCGCAGGAGGCTTGGCCGATAAGAGCAGGACATCAATTTGGAGTGGCTCTTCGCGAAATTCGGAAGCGAAATACCAGTTTTGCGATGTTTTTGCTCCTGCGGACAATCTTTTCAACGCCTGTAATTTCTATCGCGATAATGAGCATTTCCTATATGATGGCGGGTGGAACGGAACCTCTTTTGCCTCCCCGCAGATCGCTGGAGCCGCCGCGTTATATTTCCAGAAGCATCCAACCCACACGAACGTCGACTTCGAACGAGCTCTATATAGAACCGCTGATCCTTTGCAAGGCGAGGCAGGTGGTTATGGTACGCTCAACATTAATGCACTCATGGATTATGAGAAGCCTGCCGACGCAGAAATAGAGATCTCGTTCGAAGACGCCTCTTGGTGGAGCGCCGACGAGGCATGCACCAGCGTCTTTGCCTGGGGCAAATCTCGGACATTCTCGACTGGGACTTTCCCTGGAGTTAGGCTAAACAAAGAAGGCGCTTTATGGAATTATAGGATCGACAAAACGATCTATGATTACCTCGTGTTCTCGCGCGTCTCGCCCACAAATGAATATTGGGGCGCTCAGACGGTGGATTTGAATCTAAGCGACTTCCAAAACGGCTCTGTCTATTCGATTAAGAATACCGAGGCCGCTTGGACGAATGACGGGAATTATGCCTCCGGAACCCTAAGATAGGGGAGACGTGTATCGATTTAAAGGTCGATGATCATATGGATGTGGGGGTAGCCCGCATCGTCAAATGGCTCTGGGCTTTCGACTCGGTAGCCATTTTTGATATAGAAAGCGGTTTTGTCGTATTGGGCACCTAAGCGGATATGCTTTCCGCCGAGTTCGCGTGCTTTGTCCGCGCATATTTTTAACACTGTTGAGCCAAGCCCTTTTCCGCGGGCCTCTTTCTTGATGCAGAGTCGGCCGAGGTGATAAACGTCATCGCGCTCGAGGAACAATCTTGCCGTTGCGATAGGAACATCGCCCTCATACAAGACGAGGTTGTGTGCATAGCCATCCACCTCGTCGACGTCATCTTCCGCTTTGAAGCCTTGCTCCAAAGTAAAGACTTCGTAGCGCAAACGCTCGCTATCGGGGTTCAGACTTTCTTGCCAATGAATCCGTGTCATGGCGATTATCTTACTGCAATCCATATTTTCAGCAATCGTTATTGTCGAATGGACCGCAAATGAATAAAGTATTCAGCGGTAAAATTATGTCGATCCTCCGTAAACAAGAAAAAGTTCTCACCGAGCACGCTGACTTCCGCCGAAAGCTGAAACTTAGCGAAATGCTCAAATTCACCCAAGAGATTTCGATAGAGCACGTCACCGCCTGTGGGGCCGGAATCGATAGGACCATCGACCGCGGATTCCTGTGGGTCATCGGAAGGCAGAGGTTCGAAATCGAGCGGATGCCTCTTTACGACGAGGAGTTCGAACTCGTCACTTGGCCTAGCAAACCCAAATACTATTTTATGCCGAGATCTTATGAATTCGTTAGCCGTGATGGCGAAAATCTAATCAGGGGAACGGCGGTTTGGTCGTTGATCGACGAATCGACTCGTCACCCCATTATTCCGAGCGAACACGATATCCCAATCATCGGAGACGAAGTCACGGGTCGCGAATTGCAATTGCCCCCATTTGGCCTTACGCCGGAATTGCCCAATGTGTCCGCTTTCGCGGTTCATTATAGCGATGCCGACATCAATGGCCATTTGAACAATACGGCATATCTCAGCAAAGTCATGGACCTCATTCCGCTCGATTACATCAAAGCCCACGAGATTAAGGCCTTGGACGTGCAATATCGAAAAGAAATCAGGCTTGGCGAGGTCGTCGAGATGAAGTACGGATTGGTCGATGACGCTTGGTGGTTCGCTTGCGATCATTTCCGGGTCATGATTCAATTTGAGAGCAAATTAAAATCGCGGGTTTCATAAACTGGACCCGCGATTTTAAGTACACGTTCCCCTTATTTTTGGGCAACGGATTCCTGAATCTTCTCGATGAGTTTTCCTTCGACGAGCTTTCTGGTGTCGCGCATCGTCTCGCGGAAGGCGACGGAATCGCCCTTGCCATGGACCTTGACGACGACTCTTTTTACTCCGAGCAGCGGTGCGCAAGCTTTCTTGGCGTAATCGAAGGGAACCTTGGCAGCTTTAAGTCCCTTTAGTTGGAACAATGCGCCGATCTTGGCGATGAAATTGCCGGAGACCGCTTTCTTGAATAGGTCGGAGACATAGTAGCAACCGCCTTCGAGCGACTTGATGAAGACGTTGCCCGAGAAGCCATCGGCGATGATCGCGTCCGCTTCGCCATTGACGACATGGTCCGCTTCGACGTTTCCAACGAAATTGAGGCCGGGTTCGACCTTGAGGAGGTTATAGACTTCCTTGGCTTGCTCATTCCCTTTGCCTTCTTCCGCGCCGACGTTGAGAAGTCCGATGCGCGGATTCTCGACGCCGATGACGCTTAGGAACGTGCTGGCCATGTGGGCAAATTGGACGAGATACTCAGGCTTGCAGTCCATGTTCGCGCCGACGTCCATGATGCGGCAGAGCTTGCCAGTGCGAGTAGGGATGGTCGCCATAAGGGCGGGCCTAGAGATGCCTTGGATCCTGCCGATGCGGAAGATCGCGCCGGTTAGAATAGCTCCTGTTGGGCCTGCGGAGATATAGGCGTCGATGTCTTCCCTGGTGCGAAGGGCATCAAAGCCTTTTGCGAGGGAGCAGTTGGGCTTTTCTTTAAGGAAGGTGGCGGGGTGATCGGTATTGAGAACCGCCTCGTCGGCTTCGATGATCTCGATGCGGGCGGGGTCGATTTTATTGTCGGCGATGAACTTTTCGATCTCCGCTTTTTTGCCGACCATGACGAGATTCAGGTCAGGCTGATCTTTAAGGGCGAGCGCGGCGCCGTCGAATACGGCCTGTGGGGCGTTATCGCCGCCCAGAGTGTCTATTGCAAATTTCATGGATGATCCTCCTAGGAATGGACGCCTTATTTAATCACACGGCAGTGGAAGTCGCAATTTGTTTGCCGTCTATCAGGCTGCGCGCCAATTCTGATGAGCAGGGATTGCTTGAAATAGGCTGTGCGCCAATTCTGATGAGCGGGGGATTAGTTGGAATAGGCTGTGCGCCAGAAGTGACGATTATGCATTTCGCTTCGCGCCTGTGCGTCCGTGTGATATGATAAGCCCCGCTATGAGAACTAGACCCGCCGAACCATATGAAACCTACCGCAAACATGCGGTCGACAATGAAATCGAAATCGTCCAATCCAAGATGTGCGGATGCTTTTTCTGCAGGAGCATCTTCTCGGCGAGGGAAGTGAACGATTGGTATAGCGATGAACGCGGGATGAGCGCGCTTTGCCCGGAATGCGGTATGGACGCGGTCATCGGCGATGCTTCGGGAATTGCGATCGATAAGCCATTACTCAAGCAGATGAACTTGCTTTTCTATGGCGAGGAGACGATGTCTCAAGACCCTACCGCGGCTAGGGTATTCTGCGGACGCTACATCGATGGCCACATCACCCATAAGCCCCATAATGAGGAACTGTTCTTGAAATACCTGACCATCTTGGCCGATAGCGGCGACTATCAGAGCATGCTGGCTGCGGCGGAGATCTATGAGCAGGGTGGGGAATTCGTCCATCGCGATGCCGAAAAGGCGCTTGCCTATTACAAGAATCCGCTTCTAATGGCGAACCACGAGGCGCTTTGTCATCTTGGGGCGATGTATATGCGCGGAGAAGCTGGGGCGGAATTTGGGAAGAAAGAGGCCTTTGAATGCTTTTCGAAAGCCGCGGCGCTAGGCTCTATGCGCGCGGTGTATCTAATGGCCGATATGTATTTCAATGGGGATTACGTCGCCAAAGACGAGAAATTCGCCTTCGCGCTTCTAGAGCAATCCTATGATGAGATCTACCACGGCTATGTCTATGATCATGATTACGTGGATCTATTTCCCGAATTCAATTACCGGATCGCGAAATGCTTCCAATATGGCTTCGGGATCGAAGTCGATGAGATGATCGCGATCAGACATTATCTGCTCGCGCTTCTAGGGCTTCAATATCCCGGGCTATTCGATCTCGCGAGGACCCCGATGCTGAAAGACGTGAACGCCGAGATCAAGGCGCTTGCGAAGAAGAACAAACTGCAACGCGGGGAGCCCGTATTCGATTCCGACACCTTCTACGATTCCTTCATCGAGCTCAACGGCGAAAGCAATCCAGGCACGATCGCGAATTGGAACTACAATCCCAAATCGCAGGAAGTGAGCTTCGATATGTCGCTTGAAGTTCCGCCGATCATCACCGATATCGGAAACCTTTGGGTGGGATTCGTGAATGGGCCGATCCATTGGAACTTCGGCCAATTGAATGGATGCGTGCTCAATAGCGACCGTTTCGATTCGATGCGGTTTGGCATGGATGAATCCTGGACCCTTGCCGGGAAGCCCGGCGATTCCGATTTGCCCTCTGCCATATTCACTTTCATGAATGAGCCGAAGAAGATCAAAATCAAGACGTTAGGTCCGAAGAAGGGCGAAGACAAATGAGTGGGCTGACCCCGCTTAAGAAATATTCTTGGCAGGTCTTTTTCGCGCCTTTGCTCAAGGTGATCGAATGCATCACTGAGCTTATCGTTCCTTTTGTGGTGCGTTCCATCATCGACGAGGGACTCACTGCCGGTGGGGCGCATTACGAGGATTCGACATTCGTTTCCCTCCGTTGCCTCATCATCTTTGGATTAGCTTTGGTTGGGTTTGGGTGCACGATGGCGGCCCAATATATCTGCTCGCGCACCGCGACGGATTTCTCGCGCGATTTGAAAAACGTCTTGGCGCGCCAAGTGTTCCGCATTTCCTCGGGGCAGATGAATGCGTTTGGCAAAAGCAAGGCCGTGAATCTCATCAATAACGACGCCCCGTCTTTGCAGAATGGGGTGTTCATGTTCATGCGCCTCATCGTCAGGGCCCCGTTCCTAGTGATTGGGTCGGTTGTGGCGTCATTCATTGTGAACGTGTATGCGGGAATCGTGGTTTTGTGCGCATTGGCCTGCTGCGCGGCAACCATACTCATCGTCGTGCTTTCGACGCCGAAAGCCTATGCTTCGCTTCAAGGCGAGCTCGACACCCTTTCTTCTTATGGCGAGGACAATATCGTTGGGGCTCGCGTGGTGAGAGCGTTCAATAAGCAGGCGGAATCCGAAGCTGATTTCGAATCGCATTCCGAAGCATATCGAAAGAAGGCATTGAAGATTTCTAAGATCAACGCGTTCATCAATCCGCTGACTTTCGCTTTCGTGAACCTTGCGATCATCCTCATCATCTACCTCGGTAGCTTTGAGGCGCCTAGGACTGGGCTTTCCGCTGGTTCGATCGTTGCTTTGATCAATTTCCTGACGCAGTGCTTAGCGGCATTGCTTCAATTCACTCGCCTTGTCACCTCGCTTTCGAAAGCGTGGGCTTCTAAGCGTAGGATCGATGCCTTCCTTGCGATCGAACCTGAGATCGTAGATGGCTCCATCCGCGAGCTTCCTGAACAAAAAGAGGGGACCCATGTATTCGAATTGAAGGATGTTTCCCTTTCCTTTGGCGGTGAGAATAACGTGCTGGACCACATCGATTTCACGGTGGACCATGGCGAGAAAGTCGGCATTATCGGTGGCACGGGATCAGGCAAATCGACTTTGCTTTCCTTGCTGCTTAGATTCTATGATCCTAGCAGTGGGGAATGCTTCTATGAGGGCGAGCGGATGAAAGACTGCGCGCTTTCCTTGATTCGGAAAGACGTCGCTTTCGTGAGCCAAAAGCCGCAGCTATTCAAAGGCACGGTGCGCTCGAACATCCTCTTTGGGTCTAGCCAAGCTTCCGATGAAGAGATCGATGCTGCTTTGGAAGCGGCGCAGGCGAAAGAATTCGTGTCGCGCTACGAAGATGGCGTGGACCACGAAGTCGAAGAAGGCGGCGCGAACCTTTCCGGCGGGCAAAAGCAAAGGCTATTGATCGCTAGGGCATTATTATCCAAACGGAAGATTCTGATCTTGGATGATGCGACCTCGGCCCTCGATTACAAATCCGATCTATTGGTCCGTCAGGCAATCGACAAGATCCCAGGATTAACTACCATCATCGTTTCCCAACGCGCGACCTCCATCAAGGATTGCGACAAAATCGTGGTTCTCGACAAAGGGCGCATCATCGGAAGCGGGAATCATGAAAAACTGCTCGCGGATTGCTCGGTATATCGCGAGATCTATGAAGCGCAGGTGAGCCAAAGATGAAGACGGTCAAATCACTTGCCAAATACATGAAGGGCTCCTATGGCCTTATCGCTCTCTCGTTGCTTTTGGCTCTTGCCTCCGTTGGGGCGAAGATGGCGATACCTTTTGTGACGGGATTAGCGATCGATTGCATCAAGAATGGGAATTATGATGTGAGCGTGCACCTATTCGTGTGCGCGGGACTTCTTGTCGTTGGAGCATTGTTCCGTTACGCCTTCGACGTATCGGTTGCTCGTATCGGCCAGACGTTAGTGAAGCGGATGCGCGACGAGCTTTTCAAAGCGCTTCATGACGTCCCGCTTAGCTATATCGACCGTCATGAGAGGGGCGATTTGCTGCTTAGGCTCATCAATGACATCGAAAACGTTCAGACTGGGCTTATCACTGGAGCGGGTGCGTTATATGAAGGGGCCGTGCAGATCCTCGTCACGGTCGTGTTCATGTTCGTGCTCAATTGGATCTTGGCCCTTGTGGTGATTGTCTTGACCCCAATCTCGGTTGTGGTGTCGAGGTTCATCAGCAACCACAATAGCCGTTACTTCAAGAAGCAGAACGAGATGATGGGCAAACTCACCGCCTACACGCTGGAGTCCATCACAAATCTTGAGACCATCCAATCCTTCGGGGGAGAGGAAAATAGGATCGCGACGTTTGAAGAAAGCAACGAAGAAGCGAGAAAGGCGAGCTTCAAGGCATCCTTCGCGGCAAGCTGGATCAATCCGATGACTCGCGTCGTCAATAACGCGATCTATGCGGCTGTAATCCTCATCGGCGCGCTTATCATCATCCATGATGTGAGCCTAGGATTCGTATTCACCGTCGGAGGATTATCCTCGTTCATCACCTATTCTTATCAGTACATGACCCCATTCAATGAGATCGCTGACGCTGCCAATGACGTGCTTTATGCGACTGCTTCCTTCCATAGGATCGAGGAGACGATTGAGGCGCCGAAAGACGTAGACGAAGGAAAGACGAGCCTAGGCGAGACCATCGAAACCCTTGAGGCCAAGGATATCCATTTCTCCTATGATGGGAAAAGGGAGATCATCAAGGGATTTGACCTTGATATCTACAAAGGCCATAAGATTGCGCTTGTCGGTCCGACGGGATGCGGCAAGACCACGATTATCAACCTCTTGATGCGCTTCTATGATGCCCAAGAGGGCGGATTCAGCATGAATGGGATCAAGACGGTCGACGCACCGAAGCCCGAGATGCGTTCCCATATCGGAATGGTCTTGCAAGAGACTTGGCTCAAGAAAGGAACGATCCGAGAGAATATCGCTTACGGCAAGCCAGAGGCGAGCTTAGACGAAGTTATCGTCGCGGCTAAGAAAGCCCATGCCCATGACTTTATCACTAGACTGAAAGACGGCTACGACACGGTCGTAAGCAACGCCTCGGGATTATCGACCGGAGAAAAGCAATTGCTTTGCGTTGCAAGGATCATGTTGCTGCAGCCTGAAATCGTCATGCTTGATGAAGCGACGTCGAACATCGACTTAAGGACGGAATTGAACCTCTCAAAGGCGTTTGATGAACTCATGAATGGCAAAACTTCCTTAGTGGTGGCGCACCGCCTATCCACGATTAAAAACGCCGACTTGATCGTTGTATTGAAAGACGGCGAGATACTTGAACAAGGCAATTTCGAGGAGCTGATGCAGGCGAAGGGTTTCTTCTTCGATCTCTACAACAGCCAGCTTGCCTAATCACCAAAACGCGTTTCGGCAAAGACCCTGAGGGACGTATGGCTTCACCAAGAAGCGGCTCTCGGGGTTTTTCAATTTGCCAGCGCCTAAATCAAAGAAGCCAACCTTCTTGAAAAAGGCAATCGCGCGGAGATTATTGGAATCCACTTGCAAGAGGAAGCTTGTTTCGCGGTACTGGGCTAGTACACCTTGGAAAAACTCTTTGGCTAGCCCCTTTCCCATCCACATTGGGTCGATGAAGAAGCAAGGGAAAGCAAGGACGTTCTCGCCTTTGTATCCAAATTCGTCAAGCAGAGCAAAGCCTGCGGATTGTTTTGCTTCCTCACCTAGAAGCTCATCCTTATAGAAATGGGTTGTCTCGAGGAGTCCGAGGACCTTGGCGCCATCCTTTTCTATATATAAGGATTTGGAAGCGATGAGCTCTTCAAGATTCTTCGAGGCAAATAGATTGATCGCAGAATCATCGAATCCATTGTATTGCATGTCGAGTTCGACGCGCCCAAAAAGCTTTTTGATGGCGGGAATATCCTCAAGGATTGGGTGAACGATTCTTCGCATGGAAGTATTATCCGACAATTGGATAAGAAGTATAAAGAATTCCGCGCTGAAAAAGCAATATTTCGATAGTGGCTGATCAAAAAAAGACGATGCTGGTTTTCGTATAGGAAGAAAATCGACTCTAGGTTAAAATATTATGAAAGCGATATGGCAACGAAAAGCGGTTATTACACATACTTTGCAAACCATGCCTATGGGCAGGCGCTTATCGCGAATATTGGTTCGCCTATTTTTAAAGACGATTTAGACAAGGTCATCACTAAGCTAAAAGGGCTAAAGAGAATTGAACTTTCTGCCAATCCATACGTTTGTCCGATTGATGCAAAGCAGATTGCCATCAACCAAACTGCATTGGGTTTCGATTATGACGACTGGATGATTCCAGCTTTTGTCTGGGATGAAAATAACGGTGGAATTATTTCGTTTTGTTTAGTCAACAAAAGCAATTATTCGTGGGCGTATATCATCCAGGCGAAAACCATGAAAGCCGTCGCGATTCTATTCCAAAAATTCTATATCGATGAAGGCGACGGGGCGCTCGAGTGCAAGCAGTTCTGCGATTCGGTTGGAATTGTTCCTAGCACCGGCTTTTCCGCCAATAAGAAAAAGAAGTTCTATAATTCGGCTCCCGCTCAAGACCAGGCCAAGAAGGATGATGATGAGGCGGATTTTGAAATGCCGGATATCGAGCGTTTGAAGTCGTTCAGCGCATCGAGCAATAAGCGTCCCAAGAACTTGGATATCGATTTTTCTTCTAGCACGAAAAAAGAAGCCAAACCCGAAGTCATGCCGACTGTCAAAAAAGAGGCCTTCGTACCCAATTCCAAAACGACATTTGCTGAGCCAGAAATCGAAATAGAAGAAACGATTCCCGAGAGTTCTGAATATGATGAAGACACCGCTCTTGAGGCTCAAAGAAGCGTATTGATGTCATCTGGGTTCACGCCTAATTCAAAACCAAAACAGAATAAGATTCCTGAAAAGAAACAAGCAAAAACTCCGCAAAAAGTGGATATCGAATTTCAAAAACCCGAGATTAGGAAGGTTTTTGAAACTAGTTCCCAATCGCGTCCGAAACAGCTAGACGAGGAAAAAGCGAGGTTTAGGACAATGCCTCGTTTTGAGTATCGTCCAAATCCAAAAGTGCCTAAGGCGATCATTGTTATCAATGAGCCCGGAACCCCGTTTGCGCCTTGCTTTAAGAACGCGGAGAACATGCTGCGGAAAGTGACCTGGTTTGAAATTGGCAGGCATGTCGTTTTCACTCCTGACGAGCTTCCCGGAGGCGATGCCAGATACTCGAAGATCGCAAATTTCAATCTTGATGACTGGAAGATCGTTGTAGCTACATTGGACGCACTCAATCAGCCTACCGATGTTGCTCTTTGCTTCAAAGATGATCCTGAGTTTGCAATCTACGTCTCACTTAGGCACGGCCCCAAATTGATTTGCGTTACAACAATCGGTTTCTCCATTAAGACGAAGCCATATATAAGCTTCTCCCACCTGCTTGAGTTACTTGAGGAGCCTGTGGATATTAATGAGATTTTGCCACCCGAAAAAGTGGTGGAGTCCCAACCGAAACCTATCCAATCCGAATCGGCAATTCCGTTGTCTGAGAACGTCAATGAAAAAGATGAAGCGAAAGAGCCTGAATTAAGCCAAGCGTTTATTAAGACAAGACGAAAACCTCAAAGAAGACTTTTCGTTACGGATCGTTTCAGGAAGGAATTTGAAGATCTTTGCAGCAGCCACCCTCAGGCCGCGGATGATATATTCGCTCTTTATGAGCAAATCATTTGTTCGGACGAGGAAGAACTGCTGAATATCCTGTCACTTCGCGACAATAAGAATATCGAGGGCGTAAACAATAGGACACTTCACAAGATGCGCTTCTCAAATAGCCAGGAATATGGGGCAAGTCGAATCTTCTTTATAAATGGCTATGATTCCAAAAGACGCATGGACCCCTCCGATTTCATTTTCGTCGGCATTTCAGACGAAGACGAACATGATGACCAAGGCAATATTGCGAGAGCGATATCCAAATATCTTGAGCAGCACGCCGATTCGCTTTTGCTTCACAAGATAATGCTTCCGGAGGATGTAAAGAACGATCCATCTGAATTGGCGTATTTGTCGGAGAATCAGATTGCGCTATTGGACCATACGCAAACAAGATGTCCTATCGCGTTCTCTGGTTCAGCTGGAACGGGCAAAACCTTGCTCAGCATGTCCAATTACATTGATCTTGTGAACAATGGACTGTCCACTCTATATATCACTTATCAAGATGATTTATGTAGATATGTCGCTGATACACTTAGGATAGAGGGCCAGAAAGACCCAAATTGTGAGACATTCCTAACTTTATGCGCGGATATTCTCCCGCAATCTGAAATCGATTATGAGAGGATTGCCGATAGGTCAACCTTCCGTGAATGGTTCCTCGCTAAGGCGGAAAGAGATCGTGCTTTCAAAAGTCTTATTGGTGAGATTGGCACAACCGACGATGAGCGTTTTATGACCTCTTATGTGTTCTATAACGGAATCATAAGAGGAGCGGCCAATTGCCTTGATTCTAAAGATCACAGGCTTTCTTTAGACCAGTTTTTGCAAAAGACTGGAAAGGAAGAAGGATATAGCGCGAAACAACGTGAAGCAATCTACTATGTCGCACTCCAATACGACAAGTATTTGATTGATAACAAACTTGAAACAGCGAATGATTTAGCAATCAAGATCTTAAAAGAGGAGTATGAATTTACTCGTTACGACGCAATCATAATTGACGAATATCAAGATTTAACTGAGCTGCAATTCAAGTCGATTCTTAAACTGATTAAATCGACAATTCCATTACATTTATTTTTATACGGGGACGATAACCAATCCGTTAACCCGACAATCTTCAATGTTGGCGATGCTGAACGAATTGTCAAAGAAGCTTTCAACCGCAGGGTATCACTCAATGTCGAATATTTGAATGACTCCTATCGCTCTGGCAATTCGCTTGTCCGTTTTATCAATGAGTTCAATAACGTTAAGAAGACTTCGATCGGTGCTCGTAAGAAAGCGATTGAAGCGCCGGAACGCTCCCTTCGCGATGACAATAACGATCTATTCGCCTTGCTCTTGCGGAAGGAAGCAGCCTTCAAATCTGTTGTCGAATTAGCTTCAAAGTCGAATCGCGACACTGTCTTCATTTTCCCTGAAACGAAGATATGCGAAGCTGCGATAAGGAAGTATAAGAAGATTAATCCTCAGTTCGTTGAATCTTCTTTCCTTAGCGTAGAACAGGCCAAAGGCAGGGAATGGGATTCCGTAGTCCTCTATAATTTCTTCTCCTCGTCGCTTGAACTATTCGAAGCGATACTTGGCGAAGAAAAAATCGGCAAGCACTCGACCCTCCATCGAATGCTCTTTAATAGGTTCTATGTGGCTTTAACAAGAGCAAAGAATCGCATTATCGTATACGAGGAAAGACAATCGAAGATAGTGGATGAGAAGATCCTCTCCCATCTCTCTGTTCTTAATAGCGTCGAAGAAATTGGCTCCTATTTCGCCGGAAACGTCAATTTGGAGCATTGGGTGCAATTTGGCAACAGGCTTTTCCGAAAGAGGGACTACGAGGGCGCCTTGCGTGCCTATCTTAGAGCAAGTGAATTGCCGGAAGCCCAAAACCTTGCCGCGCGTGCCCAGGAATATGCCTATATCGCGAACAAGAAATACAATCGCTCTCAAGCCGTATCGACTTTGCTGAAATACCAAGACTACAACGCTCTATCCGATTATTATGAGAGCAATGGCGAGAGGAAGAAGTATTTGTTGCTTCGCCAGCTACGAAACGAAAGCGAACCGACCCAAGATGTGGCGAGGGCCTTCAGAAGAATGGGTGGGTATTGCAACGAAGAGGAAAAAGAATTCTTTTTCGCTTTAGCGGTCATGAGGTTTGCCCGCGATATCAGTAATGTCGCAAAACAATACAAGGAGAAATGAATATGCCAATCGATGACAAAAGGATGCTGAGTGCCCTTGAAGCGCTCGAGAACGTTAAAAAGGATTTGGAAGATATCGCAAAGGCCAATAGCAGCTTTGAGGAGAAGTCCGAGGAGATTGAGAAGTCCATCGATGATGTCTTCGATCGCCAAAAGGACATCGATAAATCGATTGCCAAGCTCGAAACTGCGATAGAGCGATTGAATGAATCGGTCGAACGCCTTACTGAAGTGGAAGCCAAAATCGATGCCTTAACGAAGACAATCGAATCCCTAAAGCCAGATGAGCTGCAGGAGATTGCCGAACAGCTTAAGGAAAAAGTAAATTCGAGCCTCGAAATCTACGAAGATGGTATCATGCATCCGAAGGCGAAGAAGGCTGGATCCAAATCAGGCGCCAAATCTACGATAAGAAAGAAAGCAAAATGAAACGCGACCCAGAGATTATCCATAAGACGATGTCCCATATTCGAGGAAAGGATACGGGCATCGAGCTTCGAGTCAGAAAAGAACTGTCTTCGCGCGGAGTGAAGTACCGTCTTTATTCATCAAAGGTTTTCGGCCACCCTGATCTAGTCGTCGAGAAATATAAAATCGCCATCTTCTGCGATTCTGAGTTTTGGCATGGCTACAAGTTTGAAGAAAACAAAGAGAAGATCCATTCTAACCTGGAGTACTGGATCCCGAAGATCGAAAGAAACATCGAAAGGGATAAAGAGGTCAACGCGAAGTTGAAAGAACAAGGCTATTTGGTTCTCAGATTCTGGGGATTTGAAATCATGAAAGACCTCGACCGAGTGATCGACGACATCATGTCCGCGATAGAGAAGCAGAAGATGATTGTCGGCCTTACGGAAGCCGGCAAAAAGAACAAGACTACCTTGGCTTATATCGAAAAAGACGATAGCTATTTGATGCTGCATCGCACGAAAAAGAAGAACGACCCGAATGAAGGCAAATGGGTTGGAGTAGGAGGACACGTCGAAAAAGGCGAATCCATCCACGCTGCGATGAAGCGCGAAATCAGAGAGGAAACAGGCCTCAACGTAATCAAATTTAAATACATGGGGTACGTGGATTTCCTAAATACCCAATGTCCTTCAGAGAGGATGTACCTATATAAAGTGCCTCAGTGGGACGGCGAGATGATCGAATGCAATGAAGGCGATTTGGAGTTTGTCAAAAAGGAAAAAATCGCGAGCCTAAACCTTTGGGAAGGCGACAAAACATTCATGCCGCTTCTTGACGCTGAAGGCAAAAAGCCTTTTGCTCTTACCCTTATTTATGATGGTGATGAGCTGAAGGAAGTGGTGGGCCCGTTCTATAAGCAAGAGAAGAAGGCCAAACCAAAGAAAAGAAGGAGGAAGAAGAATGGAAGAAATAGCGCTTAACCCTGATTCAATTTATAACGATGCGATGGCGTTCGGGTATTTTATCAATATTGCAAGAGAACATCTCCCGATTGGTGATAAGGAAATTATCGCGCTTGCCGCCGTTTATCTCCTCGAACCGACAATTCAAAAAGATCTTTTCGATCAATGCGTCTATGGCTTCGCGGAGATCCTCTCCCGTCGCGAAATTAAAACATCGCTATCAATCGACGCGGACTTCCCGCCCTGGGACCCAGAAGATAAATATTTGGCGGAGTACCATGACGCGTGCGATGTCTTTTTTCTTCTCGAAGCCGCAAACTTAAGCGGCGGGGTCGAACTGGAAAAATATCTTGGCCCGCTTTTCTCTGTCGCTGGAGCCGGCTTAGAAGGCATTGCCTATGGTGCCGTGCCTTCCTCAGACCCTGATTGGCGCGCGATGAAAAGCAGCGTTGAATCCGTCTTGCTCAAAAACGATCCAGACGCGTTTTCCGCTAATTCTCAGAATTTAGTTGGATATTTGCAGGGAATTTTCAAACAATTCTCTGAATGATGGCATCCAGTTAGTCCTTGTAATCCTCAAAGTAATCAGGCTTAGGAAGATCAGGAAATTCGTATTTCAATAACCCGCAATTCTCCATGACGAAGTTAAAGAATTCGTCGTTTTCCATCGGCTTGAAATAGGAATTGATGACCCTTGAGATTCCGCCATGGCAGACAAGAAGGATGTTCTTATCGCGCATCGTGGCGTTCAGGTGATTCAAGAAAGGATAAATCCTTGCAGCGACATCGAGATAGCTCTCTCCTCCTGGGTATCTTGTGGCGCATCTTGACCTTTGGCTAAGATAAGCCTCACCGGAGCGAGGTTTCCTTTCCATTTCGCCATAGTATTGTTCAAGGAGTTTCGATTCATACACAATCGGTATATTCCTATTTTCATTGATTATCTCTGCGGTTTGCTTAGCACGTCTAAGCGGACTGCAGAAAATAATGTCGATTTCGGTATCCTTGAGTTTGTCTCTAAGCTGTTTTGCTTCTTGTATTCCGGTTTCGTTGAGCGGCACATCAATCCGACCTTGAATGAAGTTCTTTTTGTTCCAATCCGTTTGGCCGTGCCTGGTTAAAAATACTGACATAGCGCCATTTTATGGCAAAAGTTATGTTTAAGGCAAACCCTATTCATGGTATCATTCAAATATGATCAAACAGAGAGATAACCTTTTCTTGCTTTCGACTGAAAGCACTTCTTTGCTGCTTCGCGTAGACGAAGGCGGCAAGCCATGTACCGAGTATTTCGGCAAGCGCATCGACGAGGACGATGACTTTCAAACTCTGATCAGCCGTTACCCGCTTACGCAGGGGCGCGCGATCTTCTATAAGTATGGCGACCAAAACGTCAGCTTGAACGACATCGCTTCGGAATACTCCACTCCGCTAAGAGGCGATTTCAATAACCCATCGCTTGTTCTTCGTAGCCGTGAGTCCGTCGTATTCGATTTTGTCTTCGACCATTCTGAAATCCGCGAATTCCAGAAGATGAGGGGATATCCAACCCCTCACGACGCCAATGAAGAACTTGTCCTTTATTGCGCGGACAAAGCCATGAAGACGGTTCTTGAATTGCATTACGTCGTATTCGAGAAAGCCAATGTATTCGGACGCTTCATCGTGATCCGCAACGAAAGCGATATCGAGATGTTCGTGAATAAGGCCATGTCAATGCAGCTTGTTCTCGATGACGCGCCCTATGAACTCGAGACCTTCTATGGCAACTGGGCGGCGGAATTTAACCGCGAGGTCGTCCCGATTCAGCATCTTCGTTATTCTTTCGACTCCGCCACTGGTTCTAGTTCCGACTTCCGCAATCCATTTTTCATCATTCAAAAAAGAGGAACGACCTACAAAACGGGCGAAGCCTATGGGTTCAACTTAATCTATTCCGGAAACCACCTCGAGGAGATCGAGAAATCCTCTTTTGGCAAGGTCCGAATCGAGATGGGTATCTCTAGTTTGTTCCTTAATATCCGCTTGCTTCGTAACGACGAATTCGTTTCCCCGATGGCAATCATGTCTTACACGAGCGAAGGACTTAATGGCGTGGCTCACAACATGCATACCTTCGTCAACAAGAACATCATGCCCGTCGCTTGGAAGAACAAGCCTCGCCCCATCGCATATAACAACTGGGAAGCCACTTACTTCAAGTTCAATGAAGCTAAGATTCATGAACTCGCTAAGAAAGCCAAGAGGTTCGGCATTGAGCTTTTCGTCTTGGATGATGGCTGGTTCGGCGTTAGAAACGACGACTCCCATTCCTTGGGCGATTGGTATGTAAACACCAAAAAACTAAGACACGGTATCGTCGGATTGTCGAATTTCATCCATGGGCTCGATATGAAATTCGGCCTCTGGTTTGAGCCGGAAGCAATTAGTCCCGAAAGCGATCTTGCCAAGGAACATCCCGATTGGATCATCCAAGATGGCATCCATGAACCTTTGATGGCCAGGAACCAATACATGCTTGATCTTACTAAGAAAGAGGTCCGCGAATTCATCGTCGACTTCATGACGAAGATCATCGACGAAGCCAAAATCGATTACATCAAATGGGATTACAACCGCCCGATGTCCGATATCCCTTATGGAAAAGGGTTCTTCTTCCATCAATATATCCTCGGGCTTTATGAGATTCTCGATCAGCTCGTCGCCCGCTTCCCAGAACTCCAGATGGAGAATTGCGCTTCTGGCGGAGCTAGGAATGACCTCGGGATGTTTAGCTATTTCTGCCAAGGATGGGTCAGCGATGACACCGATTCCTTCCAGCGCGCCCACATCCAATCCCACATGCTCCTTGGCTATCCGCCTTCCGTCATGTCGAACCATGTCGCGGCGAAAACGAACCATCAGTTACTTCGTAGAACATCATTTGGAACGAAATTCGATGTCGCTGCAATCGGTGTGCTCGGATATGAGCTTGATATCGTAAACCTCGACCCAGTCGACGAAAAAGAAATTCTTCGCGAAGTCGAATGCTACAAGGAGAATCGCGACTTGCTCCAGTTCGGCACCGTGGATATCCTAACCGATTTCGAGGAGAGCAATTTCCTCGCTATCGAGACCCATAACGATGTCGGCGCGGCCGTCACCTTCGTCAATAACCTCCAACTCCCCAATCCTCCCCTTGAGCGTCTTGCTCTAGTTGGCCTTGATCCTAGCGCCACCTATGAATATAAGGTTAGGGAAGAGAAGCTTGACCCGAAGAAGTTCGGCGGACTCGTGAATATGATTTCCCCGATCCACGTAAAGGAAGAAGGAAAACTCGTCGTCGCTTTGTCGAGAAGGATCGATATGCCGATGGAGAAATTCGAAGGAAAAGCCAAAGGCAGTTCCTTGATCTCTGGCGGCTTCAAACTTCAGCAGGAGTGGTCTGGCGTCGGATTCAATGATCAAATCCGCGTCATCGGCGATTTCGGCGGACGTCTGTATCTATTTAAGAAAGAGCAATAAAGAAGATCAATCTTCGGAATCGAGGGGCATGTCCCCCTCTTTTCCTGTTGCCCTGCTCAACTCGATAAGGTAATAAACCGGAATCGAGGCGAATAGCGCAAGGAACATCGTTTGGTCGAACCCAAGGAAGCCAATCAAGGCGGCTATAGGGAAAGCAAACCCGAATATACCAATCAAAATGGAATCGCGGATCAATCGAGCCTTGTCCTTGGCTAACGCCGCATCCACGATGCGAAGCGCGCATGTGAAGATGTGGGGCAAGATAGAGGCAGCGAAGAAGATCGCCCAGCCAAGTAGCCCAGTGATATCCGAGAACGCGCCTGCAAGGCACATGATGCCCACGATAAAGAGAAGGAAAGTAACGATCACCGATGCGATCAAATAGATGTCGATAACCTTCTTTCCGCCGTTTCTGAAATGCGGAAAGTCATACATGCCCTCGATATTTGGGTTCTTGGAGCCGAAATAATTCATCGTGACGAACGCGATCATAAATATCGCAATCGGCAACATGCAACCCGCGAATCGAATCGGAACAAGCCAAGGCATCTTATCCGCCATCGCCGTCTCCGCGATCATGATGATCGAAGTCAAAATAACGCAGGCAATAGACGTTAAACCCGCGACGATGATCGTCGCCACGCGGAAGGTATTGGGACTAATCTGCTTTTTCATTCCAGGTAATCCATTACGAGGAATCCGTCCTCGAAAGCGGCGCGGCATTTCGCGCCATTCATCATCGGAAGGGAAGGGCCGATATGCCCAAGTGCGACGTCAAATAGCATCGGCACATCTGACAAAATATCGATGGCCGCGTTATAACGGTCAACTCCCATAATCGGGAATCTCGCGGAATAATGCCTCCCGAATAGGAACATCTTCGCGTTCTTGAACCATCCGGCTTCGCGAAGCTGGAACAACGCGCGCCTTATGGAAAGCGCGTTGAGGTCGCATGCCTCGAAATACCAGATGATCCCTTCTGGATGCGCTTCAAGGAAAGCGTCGATGTTGCCAAGTCTAGTTCCTAATAGGTTCACCAGGCTATCCATGCATCCGCCTAATAACGTTCCTTCAACTGGCTGCTCATACTTATGGGGGATGATGATTCTTTCCCTGTTGAAGCGGGGCCTCCAAAGGATTGGATCGGTCTTTTTGGTGCCGAAGGTCCATTTTGGATAATCGAGGAAATGCTTTTCTCCAGCAAGCATCGCCAAAGCATCTTTTGCAGACGCGCGGAATGGCTTCTCGTAGAAAGAAGGCGCGTTCGGCCCGTAAATCGTCTTTATGTTGCTGAATACGGTCAAGGGGAAGGTGAGGTTCGCGTTGTCCGAAAAGCCCATGAACCATTTTTCAGGGGCTTTGGCAATCGCATCGAAGTCGACTAGAGGCATCATCTCATTCATGAATTCGCCCCCGCCGACGGACAAAACGAGTTTGGATTCGGGATCTAGGTACGCCTCCATGAATTCCTCGACGCGCTCTTCAGGCGAAGCGGAAGCGCATACCCCGTCGTTCCGATAGACGTTCTTGCCGATTTTGATCTTGTACCCGGCTTTCTCGAGACGCTTTATGGCAGCCCCTAGCCGAGTGAGATAAGGTTCGGTGGTGCACCCAAAGGAAGGCGCAACAAGCGAGATGGTGTCGCCTACATGTAGATAAGGTGGAGTTCTTGTCATGCGAACAATTATCGAGTTTTTCCTTTGGAAAGTAAATTGAGAAAGACCTAGCCTACCTTCACCTCGTCCAAGTCAAGTCTATAAATTTGAATTATTTTAGGCTTTGATTCATAAAGAAAACGGGGCTTTGCAGGGTTATTTATTAAAATTAAGCAAATCGAATCAACTTTGGCCTTCACGAAAGCGCGATAGGCTTTATAATGAAGTACATGATTTTTGGAGAGAATAGATATGGCTCAAGCATCCTCTAGCTACCAGCTTTTCGGCATTGACTTCGGATCGAATCCGGGTCAGCGCGAATTGATCAGACAAATCAATGAGGATTGCAATCGAAAACCCGTCGTGTTCTGCAAAGGCTCTGCCGGAACAGGAAAAACATTCGCCGCATTGGCCGCTGCCCTTGCTCTAGTCAGGGGGAAGGGGGCCAAAAGAAAGTACAAAACCGTCTATTACGTTAGAGAACCCGTCGAAATCGGCCATAGGCTCGGATACTTAAAAGGAACGGAAGAAGATAAGCTCGCTCCGTATCTAGGTCCATTGCTTGATAACTACAACCACTTGATGGCCAAAGCCCGTGCCGAAATGAGCGTTTCAGAGGTTAGGGCCTCCAAGCGGAAGAAATCCTTTGATGAGGATGAGGACATGATGCCAAAAGCTTATCAGCACTTGCCCAATGACATCATCCCCCTCGCCCCAGAGTTCATGAGAGGACGTAGTTTCGAGAACTGCATTATCATCGTGGACGAAGCGCAGAACATGACCATCGATGAGCTTCAGACCCTAGTCACCCGCATCGGCGAATTCACCAAGATGGTCATCATCGGCTCCCCAAACCAAATCGATATCCCCGGTCAGACTGAGGAGAACAACGCTTTCGATGAATCGTACAAGATCCTTGAGCCAACAGGACTCGTTGGGTTTGTTGAACTCGTTGCGCCAATGAGATCCTCCTTCGTCGCTGACTTCGATATGAGATTCGTCGAATACAAAAAGCAGCTCGCGAAAGAAAAAGCGAAGCGCGATGCCGCACGGAAAGAAATGCTCGAAGCCAGATTCCTTGGCCAAGGGCAATAGCTAAACAAATACTTCATCTGAAGCCTTGTTTGAAATCAGGGCTTCTTTTTTTGCGTGCGCATCACGACCACACCGCCTCGGCGTAGGGCGAAAACGATGGCTTCGAAGTGATTCAAGCGGGGGTGCAATGGCCCGATTTAGCCCCTTAAAAGAACAATTCAATATCCCGACCGTTCCGATGATGTTCGTAGCGGAAAACGGTTTTCGTTGATAAACTTACAATAAAAGATTACTGAATCAAATCTGACAGTGATCTTAGAGTTTGTTGACATAGTTTTTCGAAAATAGAATCTTGAATCAAATGGAAGATATTCAAAGTAATAATTACTTGCAAGATGAAATTTAACGAAAATTATCGAAAAATCCTACAATACAGATGCTGTTTATGTTCTTCATATATACTTTGTTACTGATTCGACTTTTTTGAAATACGGTGCATAATACTAACATGCAAACCAAGCAGTCGGTGTTCCCTTACCTGCCTACACTAGAAGAGACTGCTTTCGCTAAATACCTCGCCGTCCCTGAATTGAGACGGCTTATTGATGTGGGCATGCATTGCGGACTCGAGTACACCTCGTTCCCTTTCTATAAGGATCTAACGCCGTATTCTAGATTCGGCCATAGCGTTGGCGTGGCTGCCATCTGCTCCATTTTCTCTAGCGATCCAAGAGTGGCTATTTCCGGGTTGCTCCACGATATAGCTACCCCTTGCTTTGCTCATGTTGTCGATTTCCTAAATGGCGATCACACGACCCAGGAATCAACTGAATCCGATACGAGGAAGATCATTGCTTCGTCAAAACAGATAATGTCTCTCCTCCGCGAAGACGGAATTAGCCTAGATGAAGTGGCGGACTATCACCTTTATCCAATCGCCGATAACGATTCGCCTAAGCTCTCTGCCGACCGGTTGGAGTATACCCTATCGAACTTCATTAACTTCAATGTCATGGGCCTTGATGAAGCGCTCAGGCTCTTTCATGACATTGAGTCCGGCACTAACGAAATGGGGGAAGTGGAACTCGTGTTCAACCACGAAGAATGCGCTCTTCGCTTTGCCTTAGGAAGCATCCGAAATGGCCTAGTCTACATCGCCGATGAAGACCGCTTCTCAATGGAGTACTTGGCTAGGAAACTCGCCTCTGCAATTTCGCTACAAATCATCTCGCGCGAAGACCTTATGACAACCGAGCCAAAACTCATCGAAAAGCTTTGTCTCGACCCCCGTGGGGCTA
This sequence comes from uncultured Erysipelotrichaceae bacterium, assembly GCA_902773005.1. GTDB lineage: Bacteria > Bacillota_I > Bacilli_A > RFN20 > CAG-826 > Alloenteromonas. The sequence continues at coordinate 61,567 of CACYCS010000018.1, read as the reverse complement.
AATCTTGGGACGCTTTTAGGTCGCTTAATAAAATTAAATCATATGTTCACCCCGTCGAAGGCGCTTTTAAAATCCCTGCTAAAAATAGGTACATCGACCCTTACGTAAAAGGCAAAGGACGCCTCTCTTCCATCAACGAAGAGTTTGCTTTAGAGGTCCAGAAATTTCTTTCGTTCTCCTTCGAAGGCTATCTGAAAGCCGAAGAATAGAAAGACAATTCAAGCGATTCGGGAGGGCCTAGAGGATGACTAGGCTGTGCACCACAATTATCCGTGCGTGTCGCATGCGCGCGTTTGTTCTATAATTTCCCATGTGCTGGAGGCACCAATATGGATTATCTACATAAAGTCATGGAAATGCTGAAGTCCACCCATTCGCAGTTCCATGCAGTCGAAATCGCAGCCAAAGAGCTTTCTGAATCTAGCTTTGCTGAGCTGATGGAAGGAAAGCCATTCCCTAAGTTAGAGCCAGGCAAAAAATATTATGTGAAGCGCAACCAAAGCTCGATCATCGCGTTTAAGGTTCCTCTTTCTAAGCCTCGTGCGATTCGAGTTGCGGCAGCCCATTCGGATTCGCCTACGTTTAAGATCAAGCCGAGTCCCATCCTTGCCTCTAAGAATCTTGCCAAGGTCAATGTCGAGCCTTATGGTGGGGCGCTATATAGCCCTTGGCTTGACCGCGCCTTATCCTTTGCTGGCCGCATCATGGTGAAGACCTCAAAAGGAATAGAGTCGAGGCTCATCGATTTAGACGAAGACCTCATGGTGATCCCTAGTGTCTGCATCCATATGAAGAGGGACGCGAACGAATCTTCTTCCTTTAACGCCGCGATCGACATGGTTCCAATCATCGGTGAGCACGTAGAAGGCCTAGGCATCCCTAGCCTACTCCAGGACCGCAACATCCTAAAAGAAGGCGAAGAGCTCGTCTCGTTCGATTTATCCCTTTATGTCCGCGATGAGCCAAAGCTAGTTGGCTTAAGCAAAGAGCTTCTCCTTGCCCCAAGGCTCGATGATTTGTCCTCTGCCTATTCGGGCCTACTTGGATTCATCGAAGGCGAAGATAAGGGGGACGTGGATGCGTTTTGCATCTTCGACAACGAGGAAGTCGGAAGCTTGACCCGTCAAGGCGCGAACTCCACTTTCCTCAAAGACACCTTGCGGAGATTGTGTTTTGCGATGGGCTTAACCGAGGACGAGATGCTTTCTTGCATCGCGAATGGCTTCTTATTAAGCGAAGACAACGCCCACGCGAATCACCCCAACCACCCAGAATTAAGCGATCCCACGACCGATGTAAGGCTGAATGGGGGAATCGTCATCAAGCATAACGCCAACCAGAAATACACAACCGACGCCTATAGCGCAGCCCTAGTGAAAGCCATCTGCGAAAAAGAAGGCCTGCCGTATCAAGAATACACGAACCGCAGCGACCTCCGCGGTGGATCCACCTTAGGCAATATCTCGAATTCCGAGGTATCCTTCCGCTCGGCTGACATTGGTTTAGCCCAGCTTGCCATGCATTCCTGCAACGAGACCATGGGAGCCAAAGACATTGAATGCAATGTCCGCTTCAACAAAGCCTACTTCAGCCTCCCCTTAAACCTAGAAGGCGAATCCATCGAAATCGGAGAATAAGCAATGTCAGAGAATCGATTAATCCTCGTCGGAGGCGGATCCTCCTCCGGCAAAAGCTACGTCACGGCCGCCGTCATCAAGCGCATCGGCGAAGAGAACATCACCCGCATCACGATGGACGATTACTATAAGGATCAGTCCGATATGCCCCTGGAGGACCGTTACTCCGTCAACTACGACCACCCGAAAGCATTCGACTGGCCGCTTATGAGGCGCCAGATCCAAGCCCTGAAAGACGGCAAGACCATCGAAAAGCCGATCTATGATTTCGTCCAACTCACCCGTTCCAGCGCAACCGAGACCATCGTCCCGAAGAAACTCATCGTCGTCGAAGGCATCATGGCCCTCGTGGATGGCCAGATGAGAGGCTTAGGAGACCTGCGCGTCTTCATCTCCGCCTCCGCTGAGAGACGCTTCCTCCGCAGGCTTATCCGCGATAGAAGGGAAAGAGGCCGCAAATTCGAGAACATCGTCAACCAGTATTTCAATACGGTCCAGCCGATGTATGAGGAAATCGTGAAGCCCTCCAGCAATTACGCCGACCTCATCATCAATAACGATGGAGTCGAGAACCTCGCGATCGACGTATTGACCAATGTCTTCCGCGAAGAACTCGACATCGCGACCAATGGCTTACGCAAGCCCCGCGTCCTCGATGACGAATTCTCCGACGCCATCCTCTCCGAAGTATTCAACGAGAAGTGACGTTTGGTGCTCAGCCTGAACTTCCTCGCGCATGGCTATTTAGCCTCTTTGCGCACACCCTAATCCACCAAAAAATGCAGGGCAATGTCGCCCTGCATTTTTAGTGAATTCGAATACACGTCCCGCTTATTTTGTGACGTCGATCGGATTTCCGAACTGGTCAAGCTGGATGGGATTCGGGTCGTAATCGGATAAAGTGTTGACGATGCCAAGCTCTGCAAGAATTAGTAGAGCGAACCTCGTGGTCGCGTATCCGCTCCAATAGACGGGGCTAGATCCGTTTCCGAACGCATCGAGAAGCGAGTACCTGCTTACCCCGCCGAAGAAAGAGAATATGACGGCGAGGATGAAGAAGACCCAATAGGATGCGCCCGCGTCCCCGTCAAGGGATTTCTTGACGAAGGAGTAGAGGCAGCCGACGCTAGTGAGCGCACCTCCGATGTAAAAGAGGATGAACGGCATCGACTTCGAGAATTCGTTGATGTTCTGGATGCCCCAGATGATGCGAGCAACCGCATGGGCGAATAGCAGCAAGCTTCCGATGATGACCATCAGAATATGGCTGCTCTTTGCGTGGAAGAATAGTTCAAGCGCGAAGAGTAGTCCATAGACCGCGAAAATCATCCCAAAGACGAAGTTGATGATGTGCTCGGCCGAGAAGATGAATGCCTCGGCCTCTGCAAGCGGAGTGCCTTCATGTGCTTTCGGGTAATGCCCAAGCGGGTCGCCCGTCGACTGGATGAACAGGATCATGAAGATGAACCCGAAGAGGAAGATGAGCGCGGGGATGATGGCTTTTGCCGTGAATTTGAATTTCATTGCTTAGCCTCCTCGTTTGCTTGGTCGAGGGCAGCGATTTCCTTGCGGTATTCCGCTTCCTCTTTGTCATCGCAAAGGACGAAGTGGCCGGGGAGAAGCTCCCTGAAGGTCGGCCTGCCTTGCGAATAGTCGTGGGTTTTGCTCGGATCGTAGACGGTTCTCGTGCGGTTTTTCTCCGACTTGGGGTCGGGCTTCGGAATCGCGGAGAGAAGCGCTTTGGTGTAGGGGTGGAGCGGATGGCGGAAGAGTTCATCGCTAGTAGCGAGCTCGACCATGTCACCGAAGTACATGACTGCGATGCGGTCGCAGAAGTATTTGACGACGGAGAGGTCGTGGGCGATGAATAGCATCGTCAGGTTCATGTTCTCCTTGATCTCATTCAAGAGATTGAGGATCTGCGCCCTAATCGAGACGTCGAGCGCGGAGATCGGCTCGTCGCAGATAAGAAGCTTCGGATTCATGACGAGAGCGCGGGCGATGCCGATGCGCTGACGCTGGCCACCAGAGAATTCGTGGGGGTAGCGTGCTGCGAAGTCAGGGATCAAGCCGACTTTGACGAGCGCCTCAACAACCGCCTTATGGTTCTCGCGACGATTGTATTTCCCTTGGATGTGGAGACCTTCGGTGATGATGTCCTCAACGGTCATCCTGGGGTCGAGCGAGTCGATCGGGTCCTGGAAGATCATCTGGATCTCATTGCGGAGCCTTGGGTTGGAGTGGTTGTTGTCGAAGCGGATCTGCTTGATCGCGGCTTTGGCTTCGGCGACGTTTGCTCTGTTGCGTTCCTGAAGCTCGGCGATCTTCGCCTCCGCTTCTGGGGTATTCTCGGCGCGCAAGGCTTTGATTTCCTTAGCGGTGCGGATATTCGACCACTTGATTTCCTTACGGTACCAGCGGTCCCCGGCGGCAAGGCGGTAGCCTTTGTAATAGATGTCGCCAGAAGTCGGGGCATAAAGTCCGATGACGGTGCGCCCGGTCGTGGTTTTGCCACATCCGGATTCGCCGACTAGGCCTAAGCATTCGCCTTCATGGACATCGAAGCTGATGCCATGGACGGCTTTGGTCTTATAGGGACCGGCTCCGAAGAACTGCTTGAGGTTACGGACCGAGAGAAGGATCTTTTTCTCGGGGAGTTCAGGGTCATAGGTGACGCCATAGAGGCTCAAGCGGTATTTGGCTTGCTTTACCTCATCGACAAGTCTATCGTATTCGGCTTGGACTTCGGGCTTATACGCGTAGCGGATCACATAATCCTTTTTATCCTTGCCATCGGCGGGACCATTTCTTTCGGCCTTTTTCTTTTTGGCGCGAGAGAATAGCGATCCGCTTTCCGCCTCATCGAGCGGGACCTTCATCGCGACCTTTTTGTTCTTCGCGCGGAAGTCCCTCAGGTTCTGCTTCGCTTTCGCAACGTCGGCCTTGAGCTCGTTTTTCGTCGGGGAGGCGGCAGCTTTGATTTCGTTGTCATTCATGCTTTTCGGCCTCCTTTGCTTTGGCTAGGTTGTTGGCGATGCGGGTCGTGACGATCTTCGGCGGCTCAGCTTTTGGAGCGCGCTTATCGAGTAGCCAGGTCGCCGCATAGTGAGTTGGGGTGATCTGATACATGGGTGGCTCGGCCTTGAAGTCGACGGCCATCGCGTATTTCGACCTAGGCGCGAAACCATCGCCCTTCGGAGGGAAGAGGAGGCTCGGCGGGGTGCCGGGAATGGCTTCGAGCTTTTCTTTGGAGTCGACGTCAGGGATTGAGGAGAGAAGCGCCCAGGTGTAGGGGTGGCGCGGATCGTAGAAGACGTCTTCCGCGGTGCCGTATTCGACGATTTTTCCAGCGTACATGACGGCGACGCGATCAGCCATGTTGGCGACGACGCCGAGGTCGTGGGTGATGAAGATGATCGACATGTGGCGCGCTTCCTTGAGGCGGTTGATGAGCTCAAGGATCTGGGCTTGGATGGTGACGTCGAGCGCGGTGGTGGGCTCGTCGCAGATAAGGACATCGGGGTCAGCGGTAAGGGCGATCGCGATGACGATTCTCTGCCTCATGCCGCCCGAGAATTCGAACGGGTATTGGTTGTATCGCCTTTCGGGCTGCGGGATGCCGACTTCCTTCATGATGGCGAGGGCGCGGCGCTTGGCTTCTTTGCGGGTGACACGAAGCTCGCTCACGTAACGCCTTCTTTCGGAGATGAAGTCCGCATAGTCTTGCGAGAGGTTCTTGAAGGTCAATAGCCTCTTTAGGATTGGGGCGCGGAGCTCTTTGTGGCGGGCTTTGATCTCGCTTTTGAACTCCTTGACCTTGACCCTGGCTTCGCCTTTTGCTTTGCGAAGCGCGGCGCGGTCCTCGGCAAGAATCGGCTGGAGGCGCGCTCTTTCTTCCGCGAGATGCGCCTTGGCTGCCTCGATCTTGTCCTTGGGCGCTTTGGAGCGCTTCAAGAATTTGACCTCGTCTTTCGCGATATCGAGGAGGCGCAGGTCGTTCTTGTACTTGATGAGCTGCTCGTTGATCGAGTCCTCATAAAGATGACGGCAGTGGTCGCCATTGATGATCATGACCTCGGTGATCTGCTTTCCGATCTTCATGATCGGATTGAGGGAGGAGAGGGGATCCTGGAAGATCATGCCGATCTTGGTGCCTCTGATGCGGTGGAATTCATCCTCGGCGATCTTGGTGAGGTCTTCGCCTTGATAGAGGATGGATCCGGAGTCGATGTGGGCGTTCTTCGGGAGGATGCCCATGATGGTTTTGTTGGTGACGGATTTCCCTGATCCGGATTCACCGACGATGCAGAGGGTCTCTCCTTTATATAAATCGAAGGAGACGCCTCTCACAGCGCGCCCACGCCCGCGATCGGTGCGGAAGGAGATGGCGAGGTTGCGGACCGAAAGGACTACTTCCTTGCCCTCGGGCGGCTCGCCGACGGTGAAGGGATAATCTATGGCTTTGATTTCGTTTTCCATGGTTATTCATCCGCTCCTTTCAGCGAGGGGTTGAACGCGTCGCGCAACCCGTTTCCGAACAGGTTGAACGAGATCATGATGAGCATCATGATGATCGAGCTCGTAATAATGAGGTAGGGGTATTGGGCAATGTCACTCTGCGCGGCTTGGAGGGCCAAGCCGAACGACTGGGTCGAAGACTGATAGAGGTTCGGGAGGAGGTAAGCGATGTTCGCCTCGGTGAAGATGACGCTTGGGATCATGAGGACCGAGGAGGTGATGATGGTTCCCATCGCGTTAGGCAGGATGTGGCGGAAGATCAAGCGGAAGTCGCTTGCGCCAAGCGTCCTTGATGCCAAAACGTATTCACGTCCCTTGTATCTATAGAACTGACTTCGGGTAAGCGATGCCGTTCCCATCCACCCGGTAAGGCAGAGGGCGAGGAGGAACGTCCAGGAGTTCGAACCGAGCAAGAGGATGATGAGGGTCATGAGAACGATCCATGGCATGCCGCCCAGAATCTCGGTGACGCGCTCCATGATGAGGTCAGTGACCCCGCCGAAGTAGCCGGAGATCGCACCCCAGATAAGTCCGACGAAGATGTTGATCGCCGCCGACATGAGGCCGATGCCAAGGGAGGACAATAGTCCAGCGAAGATGAGCTTGAAGAAGTCTTTGCCTTGGGCGTTCGTTCCGAAGAAGTAGCGCGGCATGTCGCAGGTGGAAATCATTCCGACGTCGTAGTAGTAGCGGTAGTAAGAGCAATCGCCGATGAGAGTGACGCCGCTATACCTGCCTTTTGGCTTAGTGTAGGAAGTGATTTTGCGCAGCGGGCAGAACTTTTCGCCGAGTTCGGTCAGCTGGACGCCGCTAAAGCCTTCGGGAATAGGCTGCGCAGTGAGCGCCGTTGGAAGCGCGTCAATCGCGTTCTGGTCGACGGTGATGTAGCCCTTCTTGACGTATCCCTCGATGTCGCCGCTGCTGAATTGCCGTTCCGCAATGCCGAATGCGCCTTCGTAGCAGTCGTAGATGAAGCTGCCGAAGATAACCTCGGAATTGTGGAGCCCGAGTCCGGAATAATTGCCATAGGCGCGGTAGCCGATGGGGTTTTTATTCGCATCAACACTCTCGGGATCGGTGGTGGCGTAGGCCTTGGTCGCGTCGGAGAAAGCCATGACTTTCACTTTATCCGCGTAATCAGGGTCTTCGTTTTCTAGGGCAGAGGAGACATTCGTGACGTAGAGGAGGTTCAGGGTAAGCGTCTCGCTGCCGAATTCGTCCCAAGCGTCCATTCCGATCATGAAACGGGGCTGGAAGCTCGCTTCGAGTGCGTCTTGTTCGTCCGCTTCGAGGCCTTTGTAGAATTCGCTGCTACGGAATGCGCTTGTAGCGTCTTCGACTTCGAGCTTCTCGACATATTCGCCTTCTGGGGAATGGGCGAGCGGAACGATGTGCTCGTGGTCGTTGTAGTCGAACACATATCCGATGAAATAGCTGGGGGCTGTCGTGTTTTTCGCTTGCATCTCTTCCACGTCGAAGGTGACGGTGTAAGAAAGCTTGTTCGAGAAATCGACAAGATAGGGCATCGACATGATGCCGGCGGTGGCATTGAGCTCAACCGCCTGGATCGAGATGTCGCCGCCTTTGCCGTAAGTCAAAACGGAATCGTTGGTGTCGTCGGTGAAGGTGGAGGTCTTCTTGATCTCCCCGACGATCGCGTTTGCACGGTAGATCGACTCGGAACCGATGGTCCCCGTTGCGGGGTCAAGGGCTTCCTCGGTCACGTAGCGGGTGCCGTCCATGAAGTGGGCGTCATTGACGTCAAACCACTTCGGTGGGAGGTAGTGCATGACGAGTTCTGCCGGACGATCGATGTTGTTTTGATTGGCAAGCGGCACGATGACGGCCATGGCGATCAGGGTGAAAAGGATCACTGACGCCACAACCGAGGATTTGTTCTTGAGGAAGCGCTTCATCGCGTCCTTGAAGAAGGTGGTCGGCTTGGTCTGGAGCTTAGCGTCGTGGATGTCGCCTTTGCGCTCAACATAGGCGAAATCCGAATCGAGGATCTGCTCGTTTTCGACTGCGTTCATGTTATCCATGGCGTTCTGGGGCTTTTTCTGTTTCATTATTTCCTAGCCCCCATTCTGATGCGCGGATCGACGATGCCGTAGCTTAAGTCGACTAGAAGCGTGGCAAATAGTCCGATCGTGGTGTAAACCGCCATGTCGACCATGACGATCGCATAGTCTTTCGCGGTCAAGGCATCGACGAAGATATGGCCGATGCCAGGAATGCCGTAAATCTGTTCCAAAACCATGGAGCCGGAGAGGACGCCGATGAATTCGCCGATGATCATCGGGACGATCGGGACCATGGAATTCCTTAAAGCGTGGCGCACGACGGACTGGCCTTTGGTCAATCCTTTGGTGCGGGCGAGCAATAGGAATTCGCTCGACATGACCTCGGTCAGCTCGGCGCGGGTATAACGCGCGAAGCCGGCGATTGACCCGAAGCATAGGGCCGCGACCGGGATCACGTATGCTTTGATCGCGAGAATCGGGTCTGCTGCGGCATTCGCATCGCTTGGCCATCTATTGGGCAGCCACTTGTTCGAGTAAGCGAACCAAATGAGCATGAACGAGATGATGACGAAGGACGGCACCGAGATGAAGATCATGACCACGGTCGAGATGGTATTGTCGACCCAGGTGTTCTTCTTTAGCGCCGCCAAAACGCCAAGAGCGATGCCAAGAGGCACCGAGATGATCATGGCAATGATGTTGAGCCTCATCGAGTAGGGCAATGCCTTGGCCATGATGTTGATGGCCGGGGTGTTTGGGTACAGGTTCGCCGATACGCCCCAATCCCACTTGGTGACGATGTTGCCTAGCCAAGTGAAGTAGCGGTGCATGACCGGATACGGGAAGTAGTAATAGGTCTCGGACCCGAAAACAATCTTCGCTTTCGCCGCGGCCATCATCTCCTCCGTAAGCCTTGGGTCGCTTGAGCGCATCATGTAGAAGTAACCGAGTTCGACTTGCTTGTTCCAGAACATCGCAAGCTCTTCGCGCTTACTGCCAATGACGTCCAAGGGCAGGACCTGTAGGAGGATATATGTGATCGAAAGGATGATGAATGCCGTCAAAAAGATCAGCAACACCCTTTGAATCACGTATTTGATCGTGTCTTTCATACGCTTCTCCTAAAGTTCACGTGGGTGATTATACCCTTTTTGCCTATTGGTTAATATAACCAATATTCCGAAAATCCAAAAAATGACATGAGAGTTCCGTCCGTTTTTGAAGTTAATAAAGTCAACGCAAAGGAAAAGTATATTCAAGCAAAAACGAAAATAAGGGGGACGTGTATCCGTTTTCGATGGAAAATACAACAATTGTCGCCTGTGAGAATGTCCTAAGTTTGCAGCTAACAACGGCAGCCGAATACAACGTTTTTGTGTGGCGAAATTAGAGAATCTCAGTGCTACGATGGTCGCTGAAACAGCTCCCCCCGCCATCGCCTCCCGCGCCAGAAGATAGGGTGCCGCTGTATATAATGGTGCCCAGCCTATTCTCTTCGCCAATTATGCAATTGCCGCCATCGCGGCCTGGCCCGCCTTCTGAGCCATAGCGATTCGTGAACCAGTTGTTCTCGGTTGTGCCCGCATTTCCTCCAGTGTCTCCTACTCCAACGTCACCGGCCATTTGGGAATTGTTATCGAAGAGTAGACGAAAGCAAGGTCAGGCGCTTGTGCTGCATAAGGTTTATAGCATGGACAAACCGCTAATAGAGATGGAAAAAAACAAGTCTATTCTTCTTTCGCCAAACAAAAGGTCCCTCGAAATCCGAGGGACCCATGTATTTGTTTTTGACTTTCTATTAGAGGCCAAGATCCGCTGCAGAAGCAGAGGCGTAGATGGTCTTGTAGAAGGTCTTGCCGTTGAAGGTATAGGCAAGTTCGGCTTGAACGAGGTAGTAGTTAGCTCCTCCCACAGCGTTGCTGGCCCTTTCGACGTCGGCTTTGCGGACGGTGTAGTAGAACGAACCGTTGGCCTGCTCCATGATCGGGTTCTGAGCATAGTAGCCGCTCTGGAAGTTGCCGTCGGCAGATCCGAAGATACCACCATCGGTCGCGGAGAAGGAGATGAGATCGTGCCCATCGTCGTCGGTGATGTCGGGGTAATCGATGACGAGGCTGATTCCGCCGTTTTCGGCCGGTTCAAGGCGAGCGTTGCGGGCGATTTCCTCATTCACGCCGTCCTGGACGACCGCAGTGGAGGTCGCGGCTTTGAAGAGGGCGTCATAGGACCAAGCCATGTCGTTATAGACAATAGGATCGTCCATGTAGACCTTCTCGGTCGGGTGACCCCAGTTGAGGCAGAAGCCCTGCGCCAATTCGTTGGTGCAGATGGTGTTCATGAAGTTGAGGGGGTTCAAGACGTTGCCGGTGATGGCGCCTTCCGCGAAGTCAAATTCGCCGTGGTCCATCTTGGTGTAGCAGTCGGTGTACTGAGTGCCAGCAACTTTGTTGGTCCACTTGAGGGTGGTACCGGTGAAGCCAAGCGACCTAGCGGCGGCGTTGAAGTTGTCTTCGACGTAGCCCTTAATGTAGTCGCCGAGGTTGTTGATGGTGTCCTGATACCTCCAGAGGCAGGTCACTTCGTATTCTTCATCGCATTCGATGTAGCCTTCGTCATAGCCCTTGCGGAGCGCCCACTTGAAGGCGTCTTGGGCGATGGAGTCGTTGTGGCCGTATTCGTCGGACTGATCGATGATGCCCTGAAGGACGGCTTTGCCTTGAGCGGTATTGCGCCACATCTCTTCGCCGTCAGGATCCTGAGTGTAAGCATCGGAGAGGTAGCCGAGCGCGTGGTTCTTGCCAGAGATCTGGGCGAGCTGAGCGCGGTCGATGGAGTAGTAGACGCCGTCGAGGAAGTACTCGTTGGACATGATCGGCTTGACGGGGTAGTACTCGTTCTTGGTGTGTGGGAAGACGGTTCCGTCGGTGCCGAAGTAGTATTCCCATTCTTCCTCAGTCGTAGAGTTGATGTTGAGCTTGAGGATGGTGCTGCCCTTGGTGTGATAGACCTTGGGTTTGTTGTGGTCGTCCTTGACGTATTTGACGGGGATGGTGACTTCGTCGAGCTGGTTGTTGAGGAAGGCCTGGTAGGCGTTCACGTCGGCGCTAGCGCCAGCGAAGACGTCTTCGGTCACGCCTTGGAAGTGGTAGCGATCCTTATCGAAATAGAGATCGTTCTTCTTATAGACGAGGCGCTTATCGTTCTCCCAGTATTCGGGGATGTAGGCGCCGCAGGAGATGATGTTGTCAAGTCCGGTGGTGTAATCCTGGTTGACGGCTTCTCCGTGCTTTCCGTAGTTGCCGGCTCCGCCGATGTCGGTGAGGAATTCGGCCGGGACGGGAGAAGCAAGGGATCCGCCAAGGCTGGTCCTAGCGGCTTTCATGGTCTTCGGGGTGATGAAGGTGAAGTCGATGGCACCCTCTGCTTCGTTTAGCTGAATGCCAACGCTCGACCAATTGCGTCCGCCATAGATGTAGTCTAGGACGCCTTTGAAGCCGCTTGCGTCTTCGCCGAATCCGGTGGCGCGCTGGAAGCGGTTGTCGAACATGGTCTTGTATGGGGTGATGTAATCCTCAAGGGCAACCTGTCTGCCGCGATATTTGCTAACCCATTTAGAGGAATCGGGCACATTATAGACGATTCCGTCTTTGCCGGTCTTAAGAGGAACGCGCCAGTAGAGCGAGCTCTTGACGGAGCTGTCGGTCTCGACTTCGAGTTTGGCGCTTTCGCCTTCGCCAACCCTCTTGAGCATGATGGGCTCAGCGGATTTGGCAAGACCAGCGGTCCACTGATAGTCGGTCTTGGTGGCGTTCATCTCAACCTCATAATAGGTCGCGGCAACCATCGAGTACCTGTCGGCGACATCGGCGCCGGTGGAGTTCCAGTAGTTGAAGGTGCCGGAGTCGACCGATGTGTAACCGTGGAAGTAGCTCTTCCATTCGTCTTTGGATTCGTCGATGGTGGCATCGTTGACCAAGCCGTTCGGATCGATCGTGGCCTCGCCGACGCCAAAGCCATAGTTAGTGATGTAATTGGTGGTCGGGAGGGTGATGCGCTGCGAGAATCTCTGATAGGAGGAGTCGTCGTAGAGGGGGATGCCCGCGAGGTGGTTCCTCAGGGCGTAGCTCTCAAGTGCGCCAAGCATGTCGAGCTTGTCTTCATAATCGGCATCGCTGTAATCGAAGATGCCATCTGCTAGTTTGTTCTGCAGCCCAGGTTTGTCCTGAGGATCGGTCCAAGTGATTCCGACGGGGCAATCCCCTTCGGGCGTGGTGGAGTTAGAAGCCGCAGAATTTCCGGAATTGCCTGATGGCTGTCCGCACGATGCGAGCACCATGACGCCAGCCAAGGCAAATACGAAGTTCATTTGTCTTTTCATTTTTTCAGCCTTTCTCCGCCTCATACGAGCGCGGCGGATAATATATAAATACCTGTATAAAAAAATGCAACCTGTTTTTGTCGTTCCAATAAAAAATCTTCCGCTGCTCAAAAGGCCGCTTGCACGTTTGAAAGAAGCGCAAAAAAACAAGCCGGTAAAAATGGAAACTGAATTCGGAAACTGAACCGATTATCTTGGGACGTTTACCTCAAAGATAATCATCAAAATCAAAGCCGCGATCAGAAACGTTCCGCCGACGATCAGGAAGGGCCAGAAAAACGGTTTTTTCTTCTGCCGCTTTTCCTTCCTTGCGACCGTGAAGTCATAGGCGGTCTCATAGCGCTTTGGCATGCCTGGCCTAAACGACTCGCCAAGGCGATAGAAGGAATACTCGAGGATATCGAAGGCACCCCATCTGCGGATGAAGATGTAGGCAATGCCAGCTAGGGTCACCATGCCCGCGAAGAAGAAGGCGTCGCTTGCCGCGTCGATGCTAAATTGCTGACGGAGGAAGAAAATGAGGCACCACACGGAAACTCCGATCGCAAAAGCTATCAGTGAAATGATGATTTTCTTTGCAAATGGCGAAAGGTTCCTCATGGGCAATAAGTGTATTTTAGTTGACTGCGAATCGCAAATAGATTCGTTGAAAGCGCTTTCATTGCGCGTATATGCGTTTGAGCGCCCGCAACACGCAATTCATCTATTGACGAAATTTATTTTGCGTGTAGTTTATAGCGGCATATCACAAAGGAGGATGATTCAAATGCAATTCAAGAAAACCATTCTCGCTTTGAGCGTAAGCCTAATGCTTGCTTCCTGCGGTGGGACAACGCCGACTTCCGGCAGCGTCTCCGAACAGCCTGGGTCCACCTCGAGCGCGCCAGTCGGCGAGTGGAGCTACAGCAGGAACGAAAGGAATGGCAAGTACGTCGATCTGACCCTTGCCAAGGATCGTATCCCAGAAGGAACGAATTTCTACGACGCATGCAAGCCTACCGTCTATTACGTCGACGGCGAGGAGCGCGAGGATTATTCCCTCGAGAAGCTGAGGATTGAATTCGAGATCGTCGATCGCGTCAATCCCGAAAAGGTCTACTCCGCCGGAGAAGCCCTCCCCGCCGGATGGTATTACGCCCAAGCAAAGGCTCCATCCAAGAGCCGCGAGGACAGAAAGCCGTTCGTGGTAGAGAAAGTCGCCGTTGAGAAAGCGGAAGAAGGCAAAGGCTACCACACCGTCAAGAGGGAGGATATGGAATTCGCCAAGGTTGGCAAACACCCCAACATCGGTGCCTTGGGCGCTGGCAAATTCCCTTCCGTCGGAACCCCGACCCTCATCGTCATTCCCGTTCAGTTCACCAATTCCAAATTCGTGGATGAGCAGGAGGCGATTGATGTTCTGGAGCGCGCGTTCTTCGCAAGCAACGAAGAACTCGGCGACCAGCAGTGGGAATCGCTCAAATCGTATTACTACAAATCTTCTTACGGTTTGCTCGACATTCAAGGCAGCGTGAGCCCTGTCTACACCGCCAACATGACGACCGACCAATACGCAAGCGGAAGCAGCGCCGGCCAGATCATGGAAGACGCGATCAAATGGCTGTCTAGCCAATATGGCCTGAACCCTCGCAATTACGATTATGACGGCGATGGCTACATCGATGGCGTCGAGATGGTCTACATGACCGACAAGCAGACCCCGCAGGGAAGCGGCGATTCGACCTGGTGGAATTACTGCACCACCACGAATTCGCTCCCCAACAAGGCGAACCCGACCCCGCATAGGCTCTTCTGGTCCCGCTACGATTACGTCCAGAACGCCTATTATGCCGGCAGCCCCGATCACCCGACCCTCGACGTCGATGCCCACACCATCGTCCACGAGACCGGTCACATGATGGGCCTCAATGACTATTATTCCTACGCAACCGATAGCCAAGGCGGCAAAGTCGCCGGCCCGGCAGGCTGCGTCGACATGATGGATCAGAACGTCGGCGACCATAACGCCTACTCGAAGATGATGTACAACTGGGTCGACGCCAAAGTGGTCGACGGAACCAGCACGAACTTCGAGATCACGCTTAACTCCTATACCGATACCGGCGACTTCTTGGTTCTCCGCGATACCCACGAGGATCCCTGGAACGAGACCCCATACGACGAATATCTGATCATCGAGTATTACACCCCGACGGGCGTGAACCTCAAGGATTCCACCGGCTATCCCGAATGGCTCCAGACCACCGCCAGCGGCAGTAGCGCCTATGGCCATGGCGGAACCTACGAGATCCCTGGCCTCCAGGTCTTCCACGTCGACTCAAGGCTCGGCGCCACCTGGGGCACCTATGAGAACGAAAAGACCACCCAAACCGGACGCGGCTATGTCGATGAAATCCGCGATGAGGCAGAATTCAAAGATGACGGAACCTACGTCTCCGCCTCCGCCTTCCCGCATTCCAATACGGTGAAGTCGGGAGACGGCAGGCAATCCATCGATTACGAGACCGGCAACGCGGGCAACTACACCGAGATCCATGCAATCTTCTCGACTCCGACCAATAGCCTTGATTCCTCAAGCTATGCCTCGACGATGGGCAACACCACGAACCTCTTCGGGCTCGAGTCCTTCGGCAAGGCGGCAATGGAGGCCGACGAAGACACCAAAGCCGTCTATGGCGGCAGCACCTTCTCGAGATACGGCCATCGCGATTACTTCGTGAATGACCTCCTCTGGGATGATGGATCGACCTGCACTTGGACCTTCTCCGTCGTAGCTCAGGACGAAAACTCGGTTACCCTACACTTCATCGATAACAGTGCAATCTAATAACAATAGAAAGGACAATAACAATGACCTCTAAAAAACTGTTTCTCGCCAGCGCCATCCTCATGGCGTTAGGCACCGCCTCCTGCGGCGGCAACACCCCTGCCTCCAGCCCGACTTCCACCGGAGCTTCTGAAGGCATCGTTTCCTCTGTCGAAGTTCCCGCTTCCGAGGATCAACCGGACGCCTCTTCCGTGGCCCCCGTCGATTCCGTCAAGTACGAAACCCCCAAGATCGACAAGAAGATCCCGAAGGAAATCCCTCTCGACGCCGAAATCGACATGGACGAATACGTCACCATCTCTTCCGGCGCCCCCTATGAGCTCACTGTCGCTAGCGGCGAAGTCTCCGTTGAGGGACACATCGTTCGCGCTGACGGCTATGGCCCCTTCAGCGTCTTGGTCGTCTGCGGCCCCAAAAAGAAAGCCTATGATGGCACCGTCATCTCCCAAGAGAAGTACAAAGTCAACGAAGCGCTTGGCGAGATCTCCGACAATTTCGTCGTCGACATCGCTGGCCCCACGGGCGCCCTTGGCACTTTTACCAAGACCTCCTATGGCTGGTTCTATGATTTTGGCGAGAAAGGCGCGGCCGGTATGGCAAAGCTCTCCGACGGACATTGGTGGGAATTCATCTGGGATGCTGAACAGCAGGTCGCGAACTTCCCTGCCGGAACCTATAACGCCAATGGCGATAACTATTTCGGCGGTATGCCGCTCGCGCTTCAGACCAGCCAGTTCGTCGAGGTTTTCGACGATGACGATAACGTCACCATCCGCCTCGCTTCGAAGTACAACCCCTTCTATGATCCTGACGACAAAGCCGGCAGCCTCTACATCGTTGAGACCCTAACTGGCGGCGCGCTCGAATGGGACGATCTCTTCGATACCCTCCTCGTCGAATACGTCGACGCCGATACCACCCATGGCGAAGAGCTTCGCTTCATCGGCGGAACAAGCAAATTGGACGGCTCGGTTGCTGCGACCAAGTACACCATGACGATCCACGATTGGAACACGACCGATATTCCTGATCTCCAAGCCAAAATCGCCAGCAAATTCCTGCCTGAATCCATCTCCGACGAGCACATCGTCGCAGCCATCAACCCGATCACCGAGGCCAAGAACGTGACCGTCACCGTCTCGGCCGGCTGGACCGATAGACAGGGCAACCCCGTTGAAGTCCCTGTTGATTCCAAAGGCAATTCCTGGGGCGAAGGACTTCCCACGATCGAGGGCGTCGGCAAAGTGACCGCTGCTGGCCTCGACTACGAAAGCGCCACCGATGGCGGATTCTTCAAAACCGGCAAGAACCCCGCGGACCCCGAGTCTCCGTTCTATATGTATTTGAAGGACGAGGAAGGCAAGGAGATCACCCAAGAGATCACCGCGGAAAATTTCAGCGTGTGGGACAGCTTCTATGGCATCAGCCATTGGACCGAAGAAAACATCCATAACCTCAACATCGCGAGCCAAATCGCCGACCTCAGCACCTTCAGCAAAGGCTATACCTCCGAGAAGTACGAGGGCGTGAGCAAGGCCTTCGAGGTCAAATTCGGGAATGAGGATAACGTTTATTCCTATGGAGAAACCCCGGTCGACATCCTTGCCTTCGATCTCGGCGGATTGATCGACGGCCGTTACAACGGCTCCGCGATCGGCTATTACGCGGGAAAAGGCTATATCGATTGCTACGTCATCATCTATGAGAATGGGAACGTCGGATTCGAACTTGGCCTCTCGATCAGTTCTGACGCCAATTACATCGTTTACCTCACCTTCTCCGATATCGGAACCACCGTCTTGCCGGACAATTACATGGACGGCGCGCAATTCCCTGCAGAAGAACCTGGTGAAGAGGAACCTGTCACTTCCGAAGAGCCTACTCAGTCCGAAGAGCCTGCTCAGTCCGAAGAGCCCGCTGGCTCTGAGAACTAAGGCTTAAAGCCAAATAAGCATCATTAGAGGCGTTCGCACTTTGCGGCGCCTCTTTTGAATTGCTTAATGGTGCCCAGCCTATCTTTGCTCCCGCCCCCTAGAACACCCTGCTAGTGCGCTATGTAGGCACGGGGCGGTAACTGGTCTAGGCTGATCACCGCGTGGGGTTCTAGGAGTGCTAGGAAGTCTCCTGACGCCTGGAAATTCCTATATATAAATATGGTTTAGCGCATTGGTCTAGTTGATTAACTATGGGGCCGATATCGAAAAAACGCTGCAGATTTGCAGCGTTTCGTGGGTATGAGGGAAGTTATTTCCTGTCCTCTTCCATTTCTTTGAATTCGTCTTTGAACGCTTCGCGGGCGACTTCGCGGAATTTCTTTTTCTTGGCCTTGATAGGAGCGGGGGCGGGATGATTCAAGGCATCGAGATGAGCGGCGCCTTTCTTCTGCTTCTCCGTGGCTTTGGGACGATCTACAGGATCTTGCGGATTGACGGTGATCTGGTTGAATGGGACGTTGATGTCATTGCGCCTGCACATGAGGTAGATCTCTCTCTTCACATCGCGCACGACCTGGAAGCGGTCGGGCTCAGCGCAGTAGCCGAGGAATAGGAGGGACACGCCGGCAGAAGTGAAGTTATCGACGCCTTTGTAATAGAGGCCCTCGGTCAATTGGGGGATGCGCTTGGTGATTTCTGCGAGATTCGCATCGATCACGCCTTCGACCCTTTCGAGGTCTTCGTTGAAGCCAATATCGAAGTTCACGGTGATCATGGTCGGGAGGCGAGAGACGTTCACGACCGTGTTGATGGAACTATTGGAGATCGATTTGATGTTGCCAGAGGGGTCGGTGATTTTGGTTGCCTTGAGTCCGATGGAGGTAACGGTGCCCCTGAAGCCATCGATGATGACGAGATCGCCGACGGAGAAATAATCATCAAACACGATGAAGATCCCACTGACGACGTCTTGAATGAGGGTTTGGCATCCTAGACCGACGATCAGGGTCAATACGCCTAAGCCAGCGACGATGGAAGCGACATCGACTCCCCACGCGGTGAGAATCAAGGCGACGGCGACGATGATGGTCACATATTTGACGCAGGACTTTATAAGGCTTCCGATGGTCCTGGACTTTTGGGTTTTGTTGAACACGATTCTAATGATGACGTTCAGAATGAAGAAGATCGCGATGGCGACTACGATGATCACCAAGGATACGATAAGGCTTGGAACGTGGCTGACTAGCTGAATGGCAAAGGACTGGAATCCATTCTGGACATTTTGGCCGAATAGCAAATCGCCGATTTCGTCCCCGAATATCTGCCTCGCGAACGCCGCGACGAGAATCAAGCCGATGAACAGCAAGAAGACTATGGCCATGATGATGCCTCTTCTGATGGGGTGTTTGTCTTTTTTATTCATCAGCGCGACATTGCCATGGTTATTTGTCTCCGCTTGAATCTTTTGAGCGGCAGAGACCTCTTCGCTTTGGGCCTCGTTCTCGTTTTCCAATTCAGTTCTCTTTTCCATATATCATTGCCTCCTAGGATGCTTGGGGAACGGTTATCGTGAAGACTTGCTTATAGTAAGAGCGGTAGTAGTCGAAATTATTCGAGCCGTAGATATCGGCTGTGAACGATTGGCCGTCTTTGACTGAAGCAGGGATTTCGGTCGTGCCTTCGAATTTTCCTCCTGCGGTGATGTCGACAATGAAAAACTCGCCTCTGTTTTTCCCTTCATCGGTATAAAGGGAGAAGTAGGACTTCGCTTTATCGGCCTTAGTGATTTCGAACGAATAGGATAGCGCCCTTCCAACAAGCGACATGGACATATTGCTTACGGTCGCAGGCTTTGGGGAAAAGGAATTCCAAATGAGGAGGCCAGATGCGCCTGCGCTCACCATGATCGTCGCGGTGGCCGCGACGGCCTTAATGCCTTTTTTGGCGCGTTTGTTCTTCGCGTAAAGAGTCGTATCTCCCTCGTTGTCTGGCAACTTGACGTTCAGCTCGTCGGATTGGCCAACGTTATCATAGGCATCTTGGTTTGGAGTCGCCGTGTTATCGTAGACTATGTTGTTGTACTCGACCGCCATAGGAGGTATTTTCCTTGATGGAACAAGGAAAAGCAAGACGTATATGTGCGCATAGGCATGTAAATGCGCTAATCCCCGCATTCGAGTATAATATCGCCGTATGATACCAAGCGTTATCTTTGATCTAGATGGAACCCTGTGGGATTCCACCGAGCAAGTCTCATCCTCGTGGAATGAGGTACTGCATGAATTCGTTGGGGACGTGTATTCGTTTTCGCGGGAAACGGTCCTTGCCCAAATGGGCCTCGTCATGGAGGACATTGGCCGCAACATCACCCCGAAGGAGCTCACGGGACAGGCGAAGGAAGATTTCGTGAAAATCTGCTTCAAGCGCGAAGTCGAATATCTCATTGACCATCCGGGAAAACTTTATCCGCGGGAAAAGGAGACATTGGCCGAACTAAAGAAACGGGGGTACCGCCTCTTTATCGTAAGCAATTGCCAATCCGGTTACATCGAAACGTATCTCAAAGCGCTCGGCGAAGATTTCTTTGAGGGCCACCTCTGCTATGACGACACCAAGAAATCCAAGGACTTCACGATTCGCGCCTTGATGGAAAAGCATAACGTTGACCAAGCGGTTTATGTGGGCGATACGGCAACGGATGAGGCTGCGACTCGCGCAGCGGGATTGCCCTTCATCCATGCCGCCTATGGCTTTGGGAAAGCGGCTTCGCCCGATGCTTCGATTTCTTGCATCGCCGAATTGCCGGATGCCCTTCTAGGCATTTTGAAGTAACTTTTATTCCATATTCGCAATAATTTCATTAAAATGAAAGCCGAACGGAGAAAATATGAGCGACGGATTTGAAAATTCAGTTATCGACGAAGCGAATTTCCAAGCGGAGGAATACCTTTCCCCTTCTCAGCAGGAAATCGCTTCCGAAAAGTCGAAAGAAGCCAAAAACATTTTCGAGCAGATCGCACTAGCGAACCTGGTCGATAATTTCGTGCGGAGCAACGGCAAGGCCGATACCAAGTATCTGCAATTGCATGAATCTTTGTCGAAACTCGCGGCTTTGTGCTCAAATGTCGCGGTTTATCCGATGCACGTCGCGGAGACTCTTCCCTTTGCCTATGCGATGCTCTATTACGATTTTCTGATCCTCACTGGGGTCATCTCCGAAGATGACATTGAGGAGATGAGAACTCGTGCCATGAGCTATTTCGGGCAGGAGCAGAAGATCCCGAAGGCCTGAAGCGAAAGGAAGTAGAACCATGAAGGATACTAGAACCGCCGAACGGAAAGTCCGGGAGAAGAAATCCGAAATCACCCGTCTTTTCCTCAAAGCCGATGCCGAATTCGCGAATGGGGTAAACGCTTTGGGCAACGACCAGATCGCAACGATTTCGAGCGTGAATCAAAACGCGAACGATTTGCTGAACCAATCCACTCGCATCTGCAAGAAGACGTTAGATCGCATTGACCAGCAGGGTTTTGATTCCCTGATGCTGGAATACGAGAAAATCACTCGGGGAGGAAAATGAGCATGGCCGAAGAAATGATCCAACAGGTCGAAGCCAAGCAGGAGGCCCCGATCGAAAAAGAAGAGGCGCCCCAAGAGGTTGAGGCCAAGGAACCTGCGGAAGAAAAGGCGGAAGGCCCTTCCACGGAAGAGCTTATCGAACTCGATAAGAGGCTTCAGGCGCTTCATGACCGCAAGGCTGAACTTGAGAAGGAATTGACCGAAGTTCGTGCCGAAATCGAATACATGACCCGCGCGAATGCCTATCAAAAGGGCGAGGAGTGGGTTGCCGAAGGCAATGCCCGCTTGGCTGAGCTTGCAGGTCGTGAACTCGAAGCCCTCAAATCGTTTAAGAAGCTGGTCGATGAAACCGCTGCTGCCAAATCCGCCGCCGAGGGGGAAGCGCGGGCAGCCAGGGCTAGGAATGGAGAGATTGTCCTATGACGCCGGAAGAATATGCAAACCTCCTTGCTGAAGAGAATCAGCTAAAGGCCGAAATACCCGAACTCGAAGCAAGACTATCCAAAGCGAAGTCGGAATTCGAACGTCTTTCCTCTGCCTATCAAGATCCTGAAATTCCGCTAGAGCATTCCAATGCCGCGGTGGAGCGCCTTGAAGCTTATGCCGCTAAAATCGGCGAGGCACGTGACACGATTTTGACCGCTATCACCCGCTATCAATCCACCAAAGCGGTCGAAGATGCGTTCGGCCAATTCGTCAAATCGTTCATCCGCTGGCTGAAGAAGGAATCGACTCTCATTGAGCTGAACCTCCATGAAGAGGCGAAGCTTGCGCTTAGAAAAGCGAAAGAAGAGGTGGAGGGCGCCGATTTTGGCTTTGACGCCAGAACGATTGCCTTGGCCAAAGAGATCATCGCCCACCGTCAGGCGCATCTATATTCCTGCCTTGCCGATACGAATCTCGCCATGGGGGAGAAGAGCTTGCCTTCTGACGAGCTCCAGGAATACTGCACGATCGCCGAGGAACTTCCGACGAATTTCGTGAACCCCGCCGATAAGCCTTTCCATCTTTCAAGGACCCTCGCTCTTCGCCTGCACGATGCAGCGTGGGAATCGAAGCTACTTAGCGAAGCGGACATGAATACCCTCGACCGTTTGATTGCCCTTTACGAGGAATTCCTGGCTAAATCAGACCTCGCAACCGATGAAGTCAAGCGTTATGCCGAGCTTACTCGAATCGAGGCCGCGCGCCATTTCAATGATCTTGCCAAAGACATCGTTTCCCGCCGCGACAAAGAAGCCGCTAAGGATTTGTTCGCAAGGAAGCGTCCCTGGCTAGAGGAACTCCTTCTTAATTCCACCTTCCGCGATTCGAAAGAAGAATCCGATCTCACGAAGAACTTGTTGCTCGAATCCAATTCGGGCATGGATGCGGCTGAATACAAAGCCGTGACCAATGGCCTTGCTGCCGAAGCTAGCGATGAAAGCTTTGAGATTCTTGCCGCGTTGCTTTCCGCGAAAGATCTAGAAGAAACCAAGGTCAACATTCTGCTCGAATCGGTTGAGAAATGGCCCCTTGGTCACAAGGTGCGTCTAGTTGCCGATGCTATCCGAAATGATATTCCAGCAGTGCGTGTACCGACCCTTTATGAAGCGATTTTGAATGCACGCCCCCGTCGGATTGACATTGTCGAACGCGCGGATGACTTGGTTTTGCTATCCAATAAAGTGCCGGCGGACCAAAAGATTCGCTTCGATGCAATGCTAAGCGGCATTTTGAACAATCCTCGCGCCAAGCGGATTGCAACGAAGTCCAATTCCGAATCCGTTCACGCGCTTTACCCGAAGAAAAAGTTCAAGGAGCCGATTGGCAAACCCGCAAAGTCGAACGAGGCATCCTTCTGGTCTACGTCCAAGCGCGTGCTTTATGCTTTGCTTTTGATTTGCTTGCCGGTGCTTCTATTGGCTGGAGGCGTTGCGATCGCCGCGCTTCAATTGCTAGATGTCGAGATTCGCTTCGTTGCGATTGCCCTCGTTGTTCTGCTATTGATTTTCTTGATCGCGATTTTGATCCACGTCCTCAAGCGATTTGGCAGAGACGAAAGAGGCGCCGAAGTCACTCGCAGGGTCTTCATTGCCCTTTCCATCATCCCGTTTGCCGCTTCCATCGTGTTCTTGCTTATGCTTAAAGATATCAAAGGCTACGATTATTGGGCTTATGCATGCGCTGCTGGTGGCTGGTTAATGCTTCTTTTGCCGACCATGTTCCTAAAGGAAAGGAAAAACGCGTGGCGCTTTGGCGTGTTCTTCGTCGCCCTTGCGGCAGGACTAGCCGCGTTGGTATTCGTCGCGATCAACCTTTATCAGGTATCGGTCGCTTGATCACTTCGATTTGATTTCGTTGTACTTTTTGCTTGAGCCGCGAAAAATGTCCGCTGGATATTTTTCTTCGTTTTTGGCCATCTTGCGCATGACGATTTCGTCAACGTCCAAGCCATAGGCATCGGCGAGCATGTAGCAGTAGGAGAGCACATCGGCGAGCTCTTCCTCGACCTTTTCCTTGCTTCTTTCTTTGTCAGACCATTGGAACACCTCGAGGAGCTCGGCTGCTTCAATGACGATGGACTTGGCGAGGTTGCAGCTGGTATGGAACTGTTCCCAATCGCGGTCAGCGGTGAATTTGCGGATTCTTTGCATTACTTCTTGGTTCATGGAATGAATTTTAATCGAGCGGGTGAACAAGCTCAATTCCTCCTGTAAGCGTTTTCATGGAAGCGTGCGTGCAAACCGCTTGCGCAAGGCTATAGGGGTTCTATACTTAACGCTGGAAAGTTTCTAGGGTTAAGTTTCATGGATTACGTAGAGATCACGGACTGCATGTCCGCGACATTCCAAGGGATCGAACAGTGCGTTCCCCAAATCGGAAAAGGCAAGTTCCCGTTTTTGCTCGTAGCTCGATCCTTTAACGGAAAAGCTCCGCTAGGCCAAATATCGAAAACGCTGCATATCTCGCTTGCAAGATGCTCAAATCTTGCCAAGCGGCTTGAGGAGGAAGGGCTCATCCGACGAATTGACGACCCCTCCGATAAGCGCATCTGCTACATCGAGGTCACAGAAAAAGGGGAGGAGTTCTATGAATCCTCACGCAAGAAATGGACGGAATTCATAGACGACTATCGGAATTATCTAGGCGAAGAGAACTTCGGCAAACTGTGTGAAGTGCTCTGCCTCACCAGGAAGTTCCTGCAACTTCGGCAGGAGAAGGGAGAAGCCAATGCTTAAATTAGATAACATCACAAAGGTATATAAGACCGCGGACAACGAAGTTCACGCGCTTAAGGGCGTCTCAATCAATTTCCGAAAAGGCGAATTCGTCTGCATCTTAGGTCCTTCGGGATGTGGCAAGACGACATTATTGAACATTGTCGGCGGACTTGATCACTACACCGAGGGCGATCTTGTCATCGCCGGGCGCTCCACCAAGGAATTCAGAGGTCACGATTGGGACGTTTACCGCAACCACGAGATCGGCTTTATCTTCCAGTCGTATAACCTGATCCCGCACCAGAATATCCTCCGCAACGTCGAACTGGCCTTGACGATCGGCGGCGTCGGGAAGAAGGAGCGCGAAGAACGCGCCAAGAAGGCACTCGATAACGTGGGGCTTAAAGACCTCTACAAGAAGATGCCGAACCAGCTTTCCGGCGGACAATGCCAGAGGGTTGCCATCGCGCGTGCTTTGGTCAATGAACCCTCGATCCTTTTGGCCGATGAGCCAACCGGCGCGCTTGACTCCGTGACGAGCGTTCAGATCATGGACCTCATCAAGGAAATCGCCCGCGAAAAACTCGTCATCATGGTTACCCATAACCCGGATCTTGCGGAAAAATACGCGACCCGTATCATCAAATTACAGGATGGCTTAGTTATCGATGACTCAAATCCGTACTCCGCGGAAAGCGAGGCGGAAGAGGTTGCGAACCTTCCGAAGAAAGAGGAGAACAAGAAGGCCAAGATGTCATTCTGGACTGCCTTCAAGCTATCTGCCAAGAACCTGTGGTCGAAGAGAAAGAGGACGGCCCTCGTCATCGTCGCCTCGAGCATCGGCATCGTTGGCACCTCGGCGGTCCTTGCGGTGAGCAATGGCGTCCACGGCTATATCAATTCCATTCAGACCGACCTCATTTCCGGCAACCCGATCAAAGTATCGGAGAGCGCGTTCGATATCGCTAGCATCATCGAATCGATGGATACCATGACCGTCAATCGCACGGTTTTAAACGGCGTCCACGATGGCAAGATCGACGTCGAATTCGTCATCAAGCAATTGATTGATCAGACCGACCTTGCGACAAATTCGCAGATCACGAACACCATCACCCAGGATTACGTCGATTTCGTGAATTCTTTGCCTGATGAATGGATTTCTGGGATCAATATGCGCTATGGCATCTCCCCGAAAAATAACGTTTATACCGCGGTAACCGTCGATGATCTCGACGATTCGGATAATCCGATCGAGAAGGAAGTGAACTATTCCCTTTCTTCTCTTGTCAATGTCTGCGGGCAGATCGTGAAGCAGACCGATTACGGCTCTTTCGCCTCGCAGATCGAAGGATATGCCGGTACCTTTGCCCAACTCATGGATTCGCAAGACTATATCCTAGAACAGTATGACGTCGTCGCTGGGCATTATCCTCAAAACGAATCCGAGCTGCTGCTAGTTCTGAACAACAACGGCACGATGAACGACTTCACCCTGACTGGCTTAGGGTTCTACTCGCAGTCGAACTTCTTGAACGCCATCTATCGCTTCATCGACGATAAGGATTATTACGATGATGAGAGATGGCAGAATCAGCAGGCGATCGCGATCGATGACATTCTGAACAAGGAATACTTCTATTATCCGAATGACACGATCTTCAAAAAGACCTCATTCGGCGCGACCCGTCCCTTCGAATACCGTCCGATTGCCAAAGATACCTGGACCAATGGTCTCAAGATGAAGGTCAGTGGCATCCTCCGGCCGAAAAGCAATGTGAAATACGGGTGCCTTGACGACGGCATCTATTACACGACCGCCTTTACCCGCAGGTTCATCGCGGACAACATGGCTTCTGAAATCTACCAGTACATTGATTCGACGCAGGACAAAGCGATCGCCTCTCAAGTCCTTTACGACGAAGGCGCTACCGTACCGACTCTTGTTCGCGGCATCACCTATGATGTGGATATCGTCTATCAAGGGAACCGCAGCCATGCGGTCGTGCCTTTCGGAAGCAGGGAAACCGGATTCCAGTCTTTGATCTCGAGCTTCTTCGGCGGTGGGTCTTCGATGGATGCCGCGACCTATACGCTGCGCGCTTCTGGCGGAGGGGAACTTCCGAATTCGATTTCGATCTATCCAAAGGATTTCGATACGAAAGACAAGGTCACTTCCTATCTCGATGGTTGGAACAAAGAAGGCCCTCTTACCATCACGGATTCCACCGGAGAAGAAAAGACCATCGATTACGAAAGGGATGAAGTCAAATACACCGATAACCTCACGATCATTCTCACCATCATCAATTCGATGATCGACATCGTCACCACCTCGCTCATCGTCTTCACCTCGCTCTCGCTCGTCGTATCCGTCGTCATGATCGCCGTCATCACCTACGTTTCGGTTATGGAACGCATCAAGGAGATTGGCGTCATCCGTGCGATGGGTGGACGAAAAAGCGACGTATCGGCGCTATTCAATGCCGAGACGGGGATCATTGGATTTGCATCTGGCCTATTTGGCGTGATCGTTACCTATTTGCTGGAGCTAATCCTGAATTCGATCATCAGTGCCCTCTTCGACATTGCGATGATCGCCGACCTCACAATCCCAACGGCCCTCATCATCATATTGATCTCGATTGGCCTTACGGCGATCTCCGGACTCATGCCTGCTTCAAGCGCGGCATCCAAAGACCCGGTCGTGGCCCTTCGCACCGAATGATCACTTGGCCTCGTTAGGCTGGATAAGAGAAAGGTTCACATGGCAATAGCCGTGTGGATTTTTCTTTAGGTAATCTTGGTGATATTCTTCCGCTTCATAGAAATTGAGCAGGGGCGTGACCGCGATTTTGTGGTTTTCGCCCACCTTGGCCTTCAATAGATTGGCAATGAGTTCGCGCTCATCTTCGTCATTGGAATAGATCCCGGAACGATATTGGTGGCCAACGTCATGGCCTTGCTTATCGACGCTATGGGGGTCGACGAAGCGAAGGAAGTGCTCGACGATTTTCTCTAGGGGCAGAACCGCATCGTCATAATCAAGACGAAGCGTCTCTGCGTGGTCCGCACGCCCTTGCTTAAGATCTTCATAGGTGGGATTCTCTGTTGTTCCATTTGCATAGCCAACTTCCGTGGCAATCGTTCCTTTTAGCCTAGAGAAATATTCTTCGACTCCCCAAAAGCATCCACCTGCAAGATATATTGTCCGTTTCATTGCACATTTCCCAGACGTTAGGCCACTGACGTCTTTGCTCCTCTGCGTAATATAATAATGCCACTATGCAAATGTTTAATGCAGAAAAGAAAACACTTATCGTCGCGCGAAGGGAATACTTTCCTTTGCTTTACCGAGCCAAGGAAAAGAATCCGCGACTTAATTTCAAGCTGATCGATG
Organism: uncultured Erysipelotrichaceae bacterium; assembly: GCA_902773005.1. GTDB lineage: Bacteria > Bacillota_I > Bacilli_A > RFN20 > CAG-826 > Alloenteromonas. The sequence goes on along the minus strand of CACYCS010000018.1, from coordinate 34,063 downwards.
AAAATGGGTTACTGGATTTAGCGACTTATTCGTTCGCGAAAGACCCTATCCCTCTTTTGCTTCGAAAAGGAATTTCCTATAGCCGTGCCAAGAAGTATCTGAATATCCTGCGCGTCAGAAAGCCCGGTGTTGAGCCGTTCCTTGATGAACTCGAGCAAGAACTCGAAAAAGGAAAATACCTTTTCCGCGATCCTTTGGGCATGGCGGAAATCTCGTCGATGGATGTCCGCTTGTTCCGCCTGAACGACAATTATGAGCTTCGCGAGTTCTTAAACCGCAAAGGAATCGCCTATTCGGATGCGGATGAACTCTTTGATCTCTCGAGTGCAAAAGACCTGCGCGTCATGCCCCCTGTATATCTCTTCCCGAACAAATTCGCGCAATACATGTATGTGTTTTCCGATATCAGGAAGCGTTTATTGGATGACCCGAGCCTCAGTAACCGCATCGCGATCCACGTCAAAGACGATGCGGATTTCATGTATATCAAATTGCTCGCCCCGATATTCGGGATTCCTTATTACCGCGATTCCCGCAGGAAACTATTGACCTTCAATTCCGTGAAAAAGGACCTGCAAACGATCTTCAAATCGAAATCCTTTGCCCTTGAGCCCGCGGATGACCCAGCTAGAACAGAGTTGCGCCGCTTGATCGATAGCTATGAACTTGCTTACTTCGACTTCGATTTTGCCTACGCGAACCTTTTGGAGATCCTTGATTCCTGCAGCGTGAAAGAAGAAGCGGAACGGAAAGGCGTTCCCATCGTCACTGATTTCGCAATCACGCCAGGGCGGCTCACCTATATCCTCGATTTCCAGTTTGGCGATTTCTATCGCGAATTCGACGACAAGAATGCCTATCCGGACGCGCGGATCGTCGAGATCGGCGGCAACCCTAGCTATTCGCTCACTTCGATGGACCGCCAACTCAAATTCGACTACCTGTCCTTCACGGATTTTCCATTTCTCTCTCGCGTCGGGAGCCACTTGAAGGACGCGATTTACGCATCGCAATTCATCGCCGAGCTCCATTGGGACAAGAAGAAGATCGTCAAGATCGCCGATAATCCGGATGGCGTTTACACAAGCGCTGCCGAATTGCTTTTCCAGGCGGATTGCCTCGACCGTCAGTTCTACCATGCTCCCCATGGGAAGATCATGTCCTATGATCATTCCTTCAAAGGAATCGACCGCCCACTTTATCCCGAAGACAAGGTATGGTCTGTGACCAATCTTGAAACTTACATCAATTGTCCCTTCCGCTACCTGATGGGCAAGATGCTTCCCGAGCAAGGGGATAGCGATTTCTATAAGCGCGCATTCGGTTCCGCGACGCATAAGCTATTCGAACGCCTCTACCACAAGGACTTTGATTTCGAAACGTCCTTCCTTGAAGCGGAAGATGCCTTCAAGCAATATCTCCAAAAACAATCCGCCCCATTCACCGAACGATATGAGACGCTGCTTCGCCTTGCTAAGTATTGGCTTTCCTACACCGTGCCGATTTTGAAGCGGTGGACCGAATCCGCGACAATCGTGGAAAACGAGGATGACGCGGAGCAGAGAGTGCAGTTCTACCTTAGCGATGAAAACGGGCTTTCCTATCCCTTCTCGGGCATCATCGACAAAATCGTGATCACCAAGGGAGACAAAGGAAAATATTGCACGATCCTCGACTACAAAACCGGCAGCGAAACCTTCAACCCGTATGAGGTGTTCCTTGGGAAATCCACCCAGCTCCCGCTTTATTATTGGGCGATTCAACAATCCGAGAATGCTCACCTTGCCAAAGGAGCGCATATCGCAGGGTTTGGAATCCAGCATATCTATTTCAAGACGCCCAAAGCCGCGCTAGTTCGCGACGGCGTCGTATCGGAAAATAACCTAATCAAAGGAAGCAAACTGCAAGGCGCTTTGTCGATGGATCCCGATTACGCGAACTCCATTGACAAAACCGCGTTCAATAAATATGGCGAGCTGAGATCCACGGGCGGTGATTTCCTAAGCTTCAAATATGGCTTCGAGGACTTGGATTCATCAATACTCGGGGAAGGCGAAATCAAATATACGATCAAGGATGTCGTGAGTGATGCCAAAAAATCCATGGTCGAAACCATCCAAAAAATCAAAAGCGGGCATTTCCCCATCGCGCCGACATTCATTTCGCCCACTAGCAGATATGGCCAACCCGTGTGTTCGTATTGCGGCTATCGGGACGTTTGCTATCGCGTCCTAGTCAAGGATCTGGTGAGCTACTATGACGAGGTGGAAAAGAAATTCAGCCTAGCGGAGGAAGAAGAATTATGATCGAGGGATTCAACGCGCAGCAATCGCTTGCCATCGAAACCTCTCCCGATATTGATGTGATCATTTCGGCAGGGGCGGGTTCTGGTAAGACCAAGACTTTGACGAAGAAGGTCTTTGAACTCGTAAACACCGGAGCCATCAAGCCAAGCGAGCTCCTCGTTTTGACTTTCACCAATAACGCCGCCCATGAGATGAAAGAAAGAATCGTCAGGGCTTTCGGCGGGAATTCGAAGGCGCAGGAAATGCTTTCTGCCCACGTTCAGACATTCGACTCCTTCTCGCAATACCTCGTCTCGACAAACGCGGGGGCATTGGGAATCGCTAGTCGCATCAGCGTTGCAAACGATTCGATTCTCGACGCGAAGAAGCTAGCCTTCCTCGACGAGCTACTCGAGAAATATTATGCCGATCCCGTTCAGCGCGAACGCGTTCTAAGCACTCTAAAGAAAATCGATTTCCAGGATGACTCAAATCTCAAAAAGGATGTCCTGGCCATCACGAAGTTCCTAAATGGGCTCACCCCGAGCAAGAGAAAGGACTTCATCGAGAATTACGCGGAACGTTATTTGTCCAATGACTTCTGCGAAAAGATCCTTCACGAGTTCGTCATTCGCGCGAAGAAAGACATCGTCAAAGCAATCCGCGACGCCTATTTCCTAGAACGCCATCACGATTTCGCGGACACCGAGTCAATCTCATATGATTTGGCCAAAGCCGCCTATGAGGATCCCATTCCTTGGGCGCAGGATATCAAAACCATTTCCTTCGCCGATGAAGTCGCGAATGCTCTTCTTGAGAAGATATTGCCGCTACTAGATCTTGAAGGCGCCGAATTCATATCTGCCTGCAATTCCTTTGGCGAGAACAATCCGGAATTCATGAAACCCCGCAGGCGGAAAAAGACCGACCCCGAGGATTTGTTTTTGCCACCTTACAAGACGATGCGAATCCTCTTCGCAACCGTTAACTGCACCCTGGGATACCTCAAGCCGATCAACTCAGAGGCGCCGCTACAGACTGGCCTCGAATTCAAAGACGATATCCTTCTGCTTTTGGAATTAGCGCAAAAGCTCGAGGGCAAACTATGGGATTATAAGCGCGCCACCAATAGCTTCACCTTCTCCGATATCTCGACGATGGCGTTGTCCTTGCTTACCGATCCGAAGCACGCGGAAGTGGCGAAATCGATCAGGGGTCGCTTCAATTTCATCATGGTGGACGAATATCAGGACACCAACGACTTCCAAGAGCAATTCATCGATGCGCTTTCCGCCCCTCGCGATGACGGCACGCGGGCCCACCTATTCTTCGTAGGCGACGCCAAGCAATCGATCTACGCGTTCCGCAATTCGAATGTCGCATTGTTCCGCAAAAGGCAATCAGATTACGCTTCCGGAGATGGGCATCTAGTGATTCCGATGAACACGAATTACCGTTCTTGCCCGCAGCTTCTCCACGACATCAATTACATCTTCAAAAGCTACATGCGCCTCGACCACGGCGGCATCGACTTCATGGAGCCGGCGGAGCAACTAGATTACGATCAAACGGTCAATCTCTACGGCAAACCCTATGATAACGCCGGTATCTACCGCATCCACTCGATGTCGGAAGAAAAAGATGACGGCGTGCCGTCCATGGAATGGGAGTGCGCCGCAATCATCGCTGACATCCGAAAGAAAGTCGCGGATGGGCATCTAGTATATGATCGCGATTTCAAAGGCCCGCGCCCATGCAAATACGGCGACTTCCTGATTCTTATGCGAAAAAAGGCGCAATTCTCCTATTATCGTGAGCGTTTTCAAGAGGAAGGCATTCCTCTCAACAGCGAGATCCAAGTGTCTTTGCGCGACATCAGCCCGGTCATTTTGATGCAATCGCTCTCCTCCATCATTAGCGCCAAACTCAATAACGACCCTGCCGACATCAAGCATCTCTTCGCCTCCATCGCAAGAAGCTACGCCTATCGATATGAAGACCGGGTGATCTTTGCTTTGTGCATGGATGATGCGCTACTTAACGACGACCCGCTCATGCGCCAAATCGACGAATTCGCAGCGTCCCACGCCGACAGCCAATTCGAGGAGATCTTCCTAGATATGGTCGATGAGTTCCATGTGGTATCCGATCTCTATCTAGTGGGCAACGTTCAGGATTCCATTGCCAAGATCGATTCGCTCCATTCGCTCGCCCTTTCTCTCTCCTCCATGGGCGAAGGCATCCGCGAGTTCGCAAAGTTATTCCGCGACTTAAACAAATACAATCTCGACATCTCTTCCGACGATGCGAACAAATCCGATAACGCGGTTACCCTGATGTCGATCCACGGCTCGAAAGGCCTTGAGCAGAAGATCGTCTACATGCCTGAGTCCGTCAACTGCATGGCGAGCGGCTCCAACATCGGCAAGCCAGACATGGATATCTCCGAAGAGTATGGCATATTGCTCCCGGACTATTCGATCAGGCGAGAAGAAGGGCAACTCTATGCCGATGACCACTCGATCTATAGCCTTCCCTATCTTGCCTACATCAATTCGAATTTGGAACAGGTCGACCTAGATGAGCACGTCAGGCTTTTCTACGTCGCCTTGACCAGGGCCGAAAACGCGATCTATTTGGTCGGGGACGACATGAAGAAGCGCGAAGACCTTTACGAAATGCTCCGCTTCGTCCCGTTCTACGAGACGATCGATCCGCAATTCGCCGAGCTGTTGAGACAGCGCTCTCCTTCAACAAAAGCCTCGATCGACGCCTATTCCGATATGGTCCGCATCAAGAAAGGGATGTCGCTATTCGAAAAGAAGCCGGCTACCTTGCCGCAAATGGATTTTGAAGTGAGGGAAGAATTGACCCGTTTCTACTTCGGCCCTGTGCTAGACGAAAAGATGGAACAATCCAAAGACACCCTTCGGATATCATCTTGCTCTTATTACCTCGACAAGGTTCCTGGCGCGGATGATGATCTCATTGCTAGATTCGTGTCCCACTTCTATTTCGGTAACCCCAATATCTTTAACCTCGAAGAACTGAACGCCTACATCGCTTCCATAGCACCGACTGAGGCTGCTAGCGTTGATGAATCTAGCGAAGACGCAGAGGCTTCATCGGAAGAAAAATCCAAACGAATCAAGCCTTATACTTCGGAGCGTCTATCTCAAGTTCGCCAAGCATTGATAGATAGGAATGTCGATTTCTTTGGTATCGCTCTCACTGCTGAAGAACGCAATAAAGATGCCTCAGGCGCAGCAATCCGCAAACTCGCAAAGAGGGCGCTTCCATCTTTAGCCTTCGCTTTCGATGGATATAAGAAGATATTCTCGGTCTCATATGAGTCTGATGAGTATTCTGACCGCCATTACGCTTTCGATTATTTTAGATCCACCCAAAAGTCCATGGGTGCACAGCCCGTAATTCCCAACGTGAGAGTCGATGACTCCGAAATCGAGTTCCCTGTGTTATCGCGCAAGAAAGCATCCAAGTCCTTGTCTTCGGAAGACGAAGAAGCCCTTCGCCCGATCTTAGAACGCGGCGAATTGCTGCATCGATATATGGAGATCGTAGATCTGAAAAGCAAAGACACCTCTTTCATCGCAGACCCAAGCGACCGTGCTTTAATAGATGCCGCTTTGAAAATGGAGTGCTTCCAGGATTTGGAAGGCGCCGATATATATAAAGAATATGGGTACTTCGATACCGAACTGAACAATCAGGGGTATATCGATTTGCTCGTCGTAAAAGGCGATATATATTGGATCATCGATTACAAGACCTCGCACATTGAGGATTTGGAATACGATAACCAGCTTAAAAACTACGCGCGAAACGTCATGAGGCTATTTAATATAAATAAGGATAAAGTCAAGATGACGCTCGTCTCATTGATGCAGGGAAAGTCCCGCGATATCGCTCAGGAGTAGCCCTAAACCCTCTTCTATAGCTTGGTGAGGATTTCTCATTGAATAATCCTTTCCGTGCAAAGAGGATAAGTCCAAAAACCAAGATGCTTCAGGGAGAAGATCCTTGGAGCATTTTTCAATAAAACCACCGATGGCTAGCAATTTTTTATTATGTGCAACTGCATACTCTGAAAGCGTTCCAACTAGCTTTCCGCCCTTACTTTGCGAATCGATTTTTCCTTCGCCAGTAATGATTAAATCAGCCTGCCTTAATCGCTCCGAAATTACGGGTGAAGAGAGGGCGAACTCGCTGCCGCTTTTCACAGTGGCTGAGAACGCTGAAATAAACGCGAATCCAAGCCCGCCAGCGGATCCAGACGAAATATCGGTGGAACAATCCTTGCCAAATGTCTTCGCAAAAACCGCGGCAGCATCGCAAGAATTTCTTTCTAGCATTTCAATCTCTTCATCGCTAGCCCCTTTTTGCTTGGCAAAAACACGTGCTGCACCAGATGCTCCTAATAACGTGTTTTTGACGTCAGAATAGATTGTAAAAGATACGTTTGTTATCAAATTATCTTTTGAAATTGAAGAAATTTGATTTAATGTGCTTCCATTTGGTATGAATGCATTCCCACTCTGATCGCGAAATTCCGCACCTAAAGCAGCTAATGCGCCGCAACCAAGATCATGGGTTATCGTTCCGCCGAGACCGATATGTATTTCTTTTGCCCCGCGCTCTATTGCTTCACGAATGCACTGACCAAGAGGATAGGAAGAAGCGTTAGTTGCATTAGCTCCGATTGCCCTTTGCGAGTATCCGCACGCCAACGCCGATTCGATGTATGCGCAATCGCCGGCTATCAAAATCTTCGAATCGACGGTTTTCTCCAATTTGGAATCAAGAATTTGAATTGGCACTTCTTCGCAGGTCGTCATTGCCGCGACCATATCCAAGAATCCTTCACCGCCATCTGAGACAGGAAAATGCGCGATGTTAGAGTCGGGAAAGGCACGTCTAGCGACGTTTTCTATGACTTCTCCAGCCGTTTTTGAGTCCAAGGTTCCCTTAAAGGAATCGGGAAGAATTAGTATATTCACAAGCAAATTCTACCATCGTGATTGAAAAATATATTATTTTTCTATTACCCTTAACGTATGGTTTTGTATAATAACCGCGACTGATAAAAGATATCGATAAAGGAAACGAATATGGCAAACGAAGAAATCATCAATCCCGTCGAGGAAGAGGTCCCTGAGGAAGAGCAACCCGTCGAAGACCTTCTCCCGATTCCTGAATATAGCGGCAAGAAAGCCACTAAGGAAGAATTGAAAGACACCACGATCCGCATCGTCGCCCATAAGAAGAGCGGCGAGACCGTCACCGTCAGCTTCCCAATCACCGCGATCGTCAATTTCACCAAGGCAAAACCCGACACCGCCATCACCACCTCGAAACTTTTGAAGAACATCGACTTCAAGATGGTCCTCGGCATGATCAAGATGGGTTTGACTGGCCCTCTTTGCTTTGTTGAATCTCCTTCTGGCGAGACGATCGAAGTCGTCGGCGAAAGACGATAGGAGACACCTGTCTATCTCCGCTGGTCCAATCGGGCCAGTTTTTCTTTTCTGTGGCGCATATCCTAAAGCGAATCCGAAAAAAGGAATCAAAAACAATCACCAGCTAGTCTCTAGCGGCAATCAAAAAAAGAAAATTTTTCGAAAAATTATGAGACGAAAGCAAAGTTTTATATGGATTAAAGCGCCCGCGCGCACGAGGAAAAAATATTTTAAAAAAAGTATTGACACGCCAATTTATTGTAGTAAAGTAATGGACCACGCAGGAAGCGGGGCTCGCAAGAGTTCCACGATGGCGTGACCTGGCGGCGATCAAAAGTTGCTGTCCGGGACAAGGGAAAGCAATCCGCCTGGCGCTCATTGTGAGCGACGAATGGGATGCTTGATCAGGACACCGCCACCTCGCGCGATACGGGCTTGATCGAAAGACGAACATCTTCTATTGGGTGTCTCACCGTGGGATTCTCCCCTCCCACCTGGTAAACCAGACAAACGGGGCAGGAGCAAAGGAATCGTTCCTCTGTGGGACGGTGACGGAGCTCCTCGCTGACCTTCTCGTTCGAGAAGAGGCGGCACGCCGAACATCCTGGCGGCAAGGTTGCTTGGAAAAGGATGGTGCGAGGTACCTGCGAAAGTAGGAGGAAGCCCCGCGATTGGGATCACGGTCCTCAACAACGTGCCCCAAACGAATCGCTATCGAGGGTAAACCCGAAAGTGCGCGTGGCGACGAGTAGTCCGGAAGCGTGAGCTTCTGAAGGAAAAATCACCGATGGCCCCTAAAGTTATCCATGGGGTCAGCTGAGGAGTCCTCCCTCAGGGCGTAAACGCCAAGAACGAAGGTCGATGTCGGAGTAGGTCCCTACGAAGGGGATTGAAAGGCATCGGAGAGGATGGGGCAACCCTTCCCGCAGCAAAGCTCCCTGCTCGATAGATCGGAACGGAGCGATTCCCCAAGGACAACGGGTTTGGAGAAATCCATCGCGGAACAGGGGAGACCGAGCCAAGGCGTAAGCCGAGGATCTCGGGGCCAGGATACCCTACCTGGCATCTGATAGTATCAGAAAATCAAAAGCGGGTTCGCGAGGGTCGCAAGGCGAATCGCGAAGATCCAGGCCTTGCTAGCGATAGAGAGAACCTGGTGCGCAAGGGAATAGCGTTCGGTAGACCGGTAATAGTTCCCTTCTCGAGAGTGACCGACCCGTAAAAAGGAAGGCCTCCCGGGATAGCCTCGAAGGCATGGCAACGTGAGGTAGAGGCCGGGAAACATCCCCTCCCAAAGTGAAACTGGTAAAAGAGGGATGTCAAACGAAAGGACCGTTGGATAACCGATGGTCACCCGCTTGAGAACCTAGGCGAATCCATAAACCTAGGGTGCCCAAAGGAGGCTCGGCGTGCGGTAGACCGCTGGAAATGCCTCCCATGCCCCGTTAACGCCTTCTCCGCGAGGAGGAAAGGGAATCGGGGAACCTGCTTCGGCAGGGCTGGCCAGTAGTCCCCAGTGAGGGTAGCTCCCCCAGAAAGGACGCTGCTGATTCGTGGCTGACGTTCCATTGAGGATGGGCGTTAGGCGGGTCGGAGATGCGCTTCAAAAGGCAACTGATGAAGGGCGAAGGGAGTTAAGGGATCTCCCGCTTGGTGAACCAGGAAAACAACAACCATCGTGTTAGAGACTTGCGTGATAGAGCGCAGGGCGATCGACTCGAGATTCATTAGGGCAACCTCTTGAAGTGCTTGATGCAGGAACTTGCACGCGGTAAACCGCAAGGAAGTACGCACCTCGTCGGACTGGAGACTTCTGACGTTAAACGATAGTACCCGAGAGCACCCCGCAGCAATGTGGGGCGTTTCTTTATATTGACACCTGTACACGCGCGCGAGAATAAACAGCTTTCTGCAAAGAAAATACGATTTTTGCAGTTTTGGTATGGCATTCTTTTCACGGTTCAATAAAATAAAATAAAATAAAGATCATCGCCGCCTGTGGCGTGGAGGGAACAAATGGCTTTGATATTCTGTCCTGTATGCAAAAGAAAGATTTCCGATCGTTCTAGCTCTTGTCCGCATTGCGGAACCGCGATGACCAAAATCCATGAGCTCCTTGATCCGAAAACCGGCAATAAGGTTGCTCCTTCTAAGCAAGTGAGCACCAAACAGCCTCCTGTTTATGGTGCTATTGCAGGCCTTTCCTATAAGATCCGCAAGATCTCCGGCCCCCGATACCTAACCGATGCGGCGATCAAAGAAATACTCCCATCCGCCGATGCCGCGACTAAAATCGCCATTCGCTCCCTGCATTTGCATTTCTACGACATTCAAAAGCCCTCTGATGATGTCGTAACCATCAAGCCGATCAGCAAAGAGGATGCCAAGCGCGCCTTCCTCCGCTATGTTGGCGTTGAATTGATCCGCGCCCTCCGCGCTTTCGAGAAGAAAAACAAAGTGGAAGTGCTGATAAACGAAGATGCGTTCCTCCAAGCCTGCATCGCCAAAAAGCCAAGCAAGCCGGACCACGTTGAAATGCTTCCTGGCTTAGGCAAAGAGATTAGGCAGTGCGGCCCGACGATGGAGGCCGTCTTCGCCAAGGTCAATCCTTATCGTTAGTAGCCATCGATAAAACCCACACATGCGCATACGGCCATCGCTGATGGCCGTTTTGTGATACAATATACTTTATGAACACGACTAAGAAGATTGTTGTCATTGGCGCTGGCATTTCCGGAATGACTGCTGGAATCTATGCTCTTGATAACGGATACGACGTAACCATCGTCGAAAGGCACACCATCGCTGGCGGCCAATGCACCGGCTGGACCAGGAAGGGTACCTTTATCGATGGCTGCGCCCATTGGATCGTCGGCACCAATCCGAATTCGAAATTGAATCCCCTGTGGCGCCATATCGGTGCAATCGATGACAATACCGTCATCCACGAGACGGAGTATTTCTGCAAATACTATTACGAAGGCGAGGTCTTCACGGTTTATGCCGATCTCAAAAAGCTTAAAGCGGAAATGCTTCGCGTTGCCCCGCAAGACAAGAGGATGATCAATAATTTCATTCGCTACGTGAAGGCATATCGCCATGTGCAGATTCCGGTTAAAAAGCCACTCGACAAGATGAATTTCTTCGAGCTGACCCATTTTGGCATCCAAATGCTTCCGATGGCCATTCAATTTGGAATCGCCAAGCACACTTCTTCCGCTGCTTATGCCGCGAAATTCAAATCCCCGATTTTGCGCTACGTCTTCTCGAATATCCTTGGGGCAGATTACAATATCCATTCCTTCTATTACGTCATGCAGGCTCTGTCCTTGAATGATGCCGGAATGATCGAAGGCGGATCAAAGGCAATCGCCGATCGCGTGAAAGCCACGTTCTTGAAGAAAGGCGGAAACCTAGTCCTTGGAAATGGCGCTAAAAAGATCATCGTCGAGAATGACACCGCCAAAGGAGTGGTGCTAGAAGATGGCCGAGAAATCCAAGCAGACTACGTGATTTCCTCTGCCGACGTTCATTTCACCCTCAATACTCTCCTCGGCAGCAAATACGACGAGAACTTCTACAAAGATCGTTTCTCCAACCGCAACGACTATCCTTTGAATGCATGCATGCTTGTCTGCTTCCGCACCAAAAAGAACGTCGACAATCAGCCGAAGATGATCAGCTACAAGATGAATAAAACCTATGTTGTAGGCAGGAATTCATTGGATTTCTGCTCCATCAGGAACCATTCGTTCGACAAGACCCTCAATAGGGATTGGACGAGCGTCAACGTGCTTTTGCAGGTCGATGACAGCGCATATCGCTATCTCAAAGGCCTTACCCGCGAGGACTACCTCGAATTCAAGAGGCAGACTGGCGAATTCTTCCGCGAACAGGTTGCGGAGTGCTATGGCCTTGAAGTCAATGACTTGGAGGTCCTCGACGTCACGACGCCGCTTACCTATGAAAGGTACGTGAATAGCTATCATGGCTCCTATATGTCGTTCATTACCACGGCGCGCAGCCATGGCTTAATCGGCCCATCCACGATCAAGGGCTTGAAGAATTTCGTTTTGTGCGGGCAGTGGATCATGCCTCCTGGAGGACTTCCAGTTGCTTTGTTCACCGGAAAGCATGCGGCGGCTTACGTCTGCTACATGGACCGCAAGAAATTCCTAAGCTTCGATAGAAGAAAGCATCACCATCATGCTGCTATTTCTTAGTCTGAAAGACCAGAGAATCGGTTACTATCAGGTCGACGAGAATTTCACTCGCTATCGTGCGGGCCATTTCGATAGTCCTTTGGACCGCGATTTTCTTCTAATGGCCCAAAACGGAGGGACCCATTGCTTCGTTTTCGATGCCGAGGAGTTTTCGCTTGGCTTAGAGGCATTAGCGAAATCTAAGGGTGATAAGCCCCCTAGATTCCGTTGCTTCGAAGCGCGCTCAATCCTTTTCTACCTTAGCGGAGCCAATAGGGAATGGACCTTCCGCGAGACTCTTGCTGCGATGCTAGGGCCAGATAGCCCTCGCTTAAACAAAACCTCAGCCGAGGATGAAGCGGCCTCCCTTGCTTTCTTGTTGCGCGAGGCGCTCCTATATTTCGACAAGTCGTTTGATGACTTGGATTTTAATCCCTTTAATTTCATGTCGTTCGAGACATATGGGGTGCTAAACGCAATCTACCAGAAAAGGGCTTTTGACAAAAATATTGAGGACGTGCATGCGAATTTGCCATCCAGAACCATCGAAAAGCTTCTATTCTTCGATTTGGAATGCGCGAATTGCGTCGATGGGATTGGAAAGGTCTGCGAGTTTGGATGCGTCATCGTCGATTTGGATTTCAATGTGATCGGCCGCGTGTTCTTCACGATCGATCCTGACGACAGGTTCATGCTCCGAGGTAGAGGTGGTGCACCGGACTTGGTGCTTGCTTATCCCGAGAAGGTCTATTTCGATTCCCCGAAGATCGCCTACTTTGAAAGTAAAATGAGAGCCCTTCTAGAAGACCCTTCCACGTTAGTGGGCGGATTTGCCGTTGCTAATGACGTCTCCTTCCTTGCGACGGACCTCGATTCCTATGAGATCCCTCAAATCGAATACGATTGCTTCGATGTGCAGGATTGGGTGTCTCCAGAAGGCGCGTCGATGAGTCTGGAGAATGCCTATCGCGAATTCGTCCCAACCGAGGAGAAAAGCGCGTTCCGCGAGCATCGATCCGTCGATGACGCGGAGATGACGATGCTCGTCGCGAAGTTCTACCTGAAGCAAAACGGAAAAACGCTTCTGGATGTTCTCCAGGAGCGTCCTTCCTCCCTCTTCTCATCGAGGGGCTATATCTCTTATTGGCTGAGCAAGCAGGATCTGCCGCTTCACAAGAGGCCGAAGAGAATCGTGTCTTTCCCTTATCCTTCTGGACACGGGAATCATTCGGGGTCGTAAGCCTCGACGAATCCCCTGCGCAGCAGGTTCAACTGAATGGCCCAGTCAAGACAGTATTCGATCTTGTCATGGGCCTTTTTCGTTAGAGTGGTGACTTCCATCTTCGTCGAAGTTAGGCGAATCAAGTCTTCGCGACTGATTTTGCCCTGCGCTTCGATGATGCGGTTCATGAGGTAAACGATCTCTTCCTTGGGGGTGTTATAGAGATCGCGCTCAGCGGAGTGGCGGCAAGGCAATAGTTGCCCTTCGTTTCCGTCTTTCACCCAATAGAATGTTCCGGTTTGGAAATCGGTGGATTTTGCGATCTTCTCAGCCAAGAAGCCCAATTGGGTTCCGATGATTTGGTCGAGATTCTTCTTGGCGGTGTTGTTTAATAGCTCTTTCACCCTCTCCTTCAGCGTTTCAGCTGAAATGGGGGACTCGGCTGCTATGATCGCCATGATTTCATTCGCAAGGCGAGGATAGTAGAGTTTGGGCTCGTATTTGCTCGGATTGAGCAAGAACGGGGGCTTGTAGCGGTTGTATTCGGCGATTCGGTAGTCGAAATCCTCGTTCGCGTCGATGAGCTTCGGCGCGGAGAAGGAAGTATCGACTTCCGCGGTATCGGTCACTCCGATCGCGGAAACGATGGAATCGACGGTCGAGGCGGGGAAGCGCAGATAGTCGAGCGTATAGACGTGGACGATCTTCCATTTGAGCGCGCCTAGCATCGCTGGCGATACGTAGAAGCGGTCCCTGGTCGACATGGTTTCCCTGCCCTCTTCGCCATCTAGAAGCACGCCTAGGACGTATTCGTCCGAGCCTTTGGCTTTGATCGCGAGGTCGATCTTGAAGCCGCTGCTACCGACGCTCAGGTCGCTGTCATAGCCTTTTCTCATAAGGTCGCGCTGGATGAAGTTCGCGATGCTAGGATCTGGTTCTTCGAGCTCAAATTCCGAATTTGAGGCGGCTTCTGCATAGGTTAAGAAGCCCTTGAGGAACCTTGATCCCGCATTTTTGGCTTTGGCGGCATCGATATCTGCTCCGCGGATTGTGGAGATGACGATCATTCTTTCCTTGGCGCGGCTTGCGGCGACGTTTAGCCTGCGCTCGCCTTTGTCGAGGATCAATGGTCCGCGCACCTCGGCTTTTCCAGAGGCGTTCTTGTTGAAGCCGACGGAAAGGATGATGATGTCCCTCTCGTCTCCCTGAACGTTCTCGAGGTTCTTGACGAATAGGGGATCTTCCCATTCCGCGACAATGGAAGCGAGTTCTTTATTGGCGTCGAAGAATCGATCGATTTCGTCTTGGAGCTTGGCTTGCTGCTTGATGTTGAACACGATGATGCCGACGGATTTGCCGCGGTCCGTAGGGGAGGTGATGATCTCTTTCAAGGTGGATAGCACCGCGTCGATTTCCTCTTTGGAGAGGCCATTGTCCTTCTTGCTTGCGGCGACGAGCTTGAAGCTGATGTGCGAGGACAATGTGTCGAAGCTTGGGAAGGTGAATAGATCCCCGCGATAGAAATTCTGGTTGGAGAATTCGATGAGCGACTGGTGCTTGGAGCGGTAGTGAAAGCAAAGCCTGATGCGCGGCATCCCGATCGAGATGCAATCGTCGAGCAGCGATTCGCTGTCTTGGAATTCCTCGAGTCCTGCATCATCGACGTCATCGCTATTTAGCGAGACGGAGAAATAATTCGTCGGCGGCATCTGCTGCGGGTCGCCTGCGACGATAAGCGCGTTGCCCCTAGCGATTGGGCCAACGGCCTCAGAAGTCGGGATCTGGGACGCCTCATCGAATATGATGAGGTCGAATTTGCGGGAATCGACGTCGAGGTATTGGGCGGCGGAAAGCGGCGACATCATGAAGACGGGGAAGTAGCTCCTGAAATAGCTTTCGTACTTCTTGAGGGCGTTCCTGATGGTGATGCCGCGTCCGCCGCTAGCGACGAGCTTGCGAAGCGCGCCGATGGGAGTTGACGCTTTGTGGTCGATCTTCGGATTGATGAAGTTCTCGGTGACTTTGGCAGTGACTTCCGCCACGGCGAGGGAATTGTATTCCTGGATGAGCTCTTGGTAGGACTCGATCTTGGATTCATAAAGCGCGCTGGAGAACTGGTTGTAATATGGATCGCGGAAATAGAGGCGGATGAAAGCGTTGTCGAGCGCGTTCTCGAAAGCATCATCGATCTCATCGATTGCGATTTCTCCGCGGACAAAGCCGTTCGCCAAAGCGGAAAGGCCGTGCTCGCGAAGGATGTCGCACCTGGCATTGATCTGCGCGGCTGAAGCGATCGGCTTTGCGCTTTCTGGCTTTAGGCATTCCTCAAGAAGCGAAGAGATGCTTCCGAGGAATTCGGTGGAATCCCCGCCTTCGATTTCGAATGGATAGGAGGCAATGGCGTTATCCTCGGCTGCCTTGTAGATTTCGAATTTGCGTTCCACCTCTTCAAGAAGCAATTTCGACTGGAAGAGCTGCGCCTTGGCTTGGAGGATGGTCATGAATCGAACGATGCGCTGGGGAAGCTGCTCGCCGTTTTCATAATTCTCAATCAAATGGTATAGCTCGCTGGTCTCGCGATACATCTTTATCTTATCGGCGACGTTTTCGTAGACCTTCTCTTTCAAAATGTCGCTGCCGAAGAAAGTGGTGAGGTCTTTCTCACGCATTTCCGCGTTCTTTTTCTTGGCTTGGAATTCGACTGCTGCGGAAACAAGAGCGCGGCAATCGTCGAAGCTTGGCTTCGGCATGACGGCAAACGGCTCGATTTCCCGGGTAAAGCGTTTCTTGACCTTGCCTTTGGCAAACAGCCCGCTATTGGCTTCAATGAAGGCGTTTAACTCGGCTGCGTCGATCGCGGTGAAGACATCTGGTTTGAACTTCTTCGCCCATTTCTCTTGAATCGCGCCAAGATCAAGGATCAAATTCAAAGCCTCGAGGTTCAAGGTGTCGTTTTTGAAAACGTCGGTCTCGATGAGCGCGTCCCCGCGGATCGATCCGCGGAAGGTGAGTCCATAGATTAAGATGATGTCCTGAAATTGCCTCCGATTCGGGGTTTTGGTGACGCTTGCGCTGCCTGCGAATGCTTCGTAAGCGCCTTTCAAATCGCGCAAGGCACTTTGTAGAACTTGGTATTTCAAAACCAATTCCGTTTGATCCGTGTAGTCGAATTTGTGGATTTTAAGCCGCTTCAAAGGACTTGCGTCGAAGTTAGGAATCGAGTCGGCGAGGCTATGAATATCGCTAAGCGCGGCACGGATTGTGACATCCTTTGGCCCATCGTAACTTGAGGCGAAATCCTCGTCAAGCGAGATCTTGCCCGCGGCTTCATTGGAAAGAAGGCGATTGTTGATCGCTTCGTATAAGGAGTAGTAGAGGCCGTTCTTGCGGTGGAGCTTCTTGAGTTCTTGGCCAAGTTCTTTCTTCCTATTCTTGATCTCGAGGCATTTCCCTTCGAAATCCCCGGCGGAAGCCTGCGCGCCGAGATTCAGCGATTCCCCAAGCTGATTGAATACCGAGGCCTTGTTTGCTTTATTGGAGTAGAGCTCAAGGGCAAAGCGGGAAAGCCCGAGCTTCTCGAGTCGGTTGCGAACCACGTTCAAAGCCGCCATCTTCTCGGCGATGAATAGGACCGTCTTGCCATGGTAGAAGGCATTGATGATCATGTTGACGATGGTTTGGCTTTTGCCAGTTCCCGGCGGGCCATCGAGGATGAACGAATTTCCTTTGCCCGCCTCGACGATCGCTTTGAGCTGGGTCGAGTCGTAAGGAAGCGGCGCGGCAAAGCTAGACATCTCGTCCAACTGATCGAGGTCAGATGTTTCTTCGCTTTCCTCGTTAACGATTTCGGATTCGTTCTTGAGCAAACTCGCGACGACCGGATTCGCCTGAAGCTCATCGCGTCTGTTGTGGATGTCGGACCACATGACGTAATGCGAGAAGGTGAAGTTCGCGAGGAAGAAGCATTGGCTATCGATCGACAAACTGCCGACGGTCATCTGCTGGATGGTGTTCACAATGTCGTTGAACTCATCGTTGCCGGAAAGCCCATAAACCGAAGAATAGTCGACCCCTGTCTTGAGTTTGCAATATTCGAAGAAGGTTTTGTTGAGCATCAGGTCATCGAAATCGAATTCCGCCGTGAAGTCTTCGCCAAGCCTATCTTTGGTGACGCTTACAGGAAGTAGTAGCAGCGGCGCGGTCATCTTGAGCTTTTCGTTTGTGATGCTCGCTAGCGCCAAATAAAGGGTAGGGCTACCCGTTTCTTCCTTGGAGGAATTGGATGCGCGGATCAATTTCTTGAGAACCGTTGGCGACCCATATGCGAGAAGGATGTTTTGGGCGCGGAGTTCATCGGTCGTTTCCTGCGTGACCCCGATGAGTTCTTTCTCATTGCCCTGAAGGAAGCGGATCTTGAAGTTATTCTTCTCGCTGAAGCGCAGATAGTCATACAGGGCTTTGCCGTCTTGCTTCGGAAACATGATGCAGTTGGAATTCCCTTTCGCGAATTTGAAATTCACGAGCTTGTTCCCGGCGGAGAGATCCAATAATTTCTTTTCCCAGGTGGTGAAGCGGTTTTGCTCTTCGCCTGAATTGATCGGACGGAATTGATAATCGCGAATCGAGGTGAGCGCGGTCTCGCTTATCGCGGTAGGCTCTATCGTAAAATCGATGTTTGCTTCTTCGTCTTTTGGCACGGGAAGCGGTTTATATGCCCCGGTGTGGCAGAAATCGATGTCGATGGCCTTGAACCCGGGCTGGTGAGATTTCAAGCGATCGGTCGCGGATTGAATCGCGGCGGCGAACGAGGCATTCGACTCGCTGGAAATCAAGGTTGTCTCAAAGGGAACGACAATCTTCTTGGTCCCGGTAACCTGATTCAGGACGATGCTTAGGTTCTTCTCGACGGGGACATATTGGGTTTTCTCGTCAAGGAAGAAGCCGGAGTATGCGTGTTCTTTCTCTAGGAAAAGGATGGAGCGGATCCCGATCTCGCTTATGCATGCGCAGCAGAGAATCGCGAGGTCAAGGCAAGTCCCAAGACGGTCTTTCAGGACGGTCATGGGAAGGCGAACTTTCTGGAAGACTTCGGAGGAGTGGGGAGGGTTCGCGTAAGTGATGCCGTATTTGTGGAGCGCTTTGTAGATGCACTCGACTTCATGGACAATCGCGTCGGAGTCGATCGATCCATCGTAGCGGGTGTTCTGGTATCCGATGAGCGGCCTTCCGCCGTTTTCTTCGATTGCCATGTGGTGGATGAGGCTCATCTCGGGGAAATCGGTGATAACGTATTTGGTCATCAAGGCATCGCGGGCTTCGGGGTCTTCGCTAGGCATGGAAATGGGCAAAAGCTTCGCGGAACGGTGGGTCGTGAAAATGACGTTCCCGTCCGAAGAGAGGACTTTTGCGGTGATTTCGCAAACATCGGATTCGGTTAAAGCATAAAGAGCTTTCCTATCGATTGAAATGGAGGGCAGGGGGTTCAGCACGGTTTCCTGATGCGAGGGAAGGCCAGGAAGCGGAAGTGGGTCGCAGGAGAAAATCGGATTGGAGAACTCAAGCGCAAGAGTTGCTCCAACGATATCTTGATCGGTGAGGTTTTCGATTTCTACCTTGCGCAGGAAGGAAAACGGAGTTGTGAAAATCGAAGGATCGCTTGCTTTGACAAGCGCATCGCTATGGTATTCGAGAAAAGAAAAAGTGCGTCCCATTTCGAGACTAATGCGTAATTGCTGATCGTCCATTGGATAGGCCTCCGTGCGGATTCGATTATAAATCTTTTGTAAAGCGGTTTCATTACCGTCTCAGGGCCAACATTTGATATTTTTGCATGTTGGTTCTTGAAAAACTTTTGCAGGTGACTAAAATAGTCATCGCTTCCACAATTCGTCCCCCCTGTATTGTGGAAGCGTTTTTTCGTATATTTTATGCCTCCCTATTTTGATCGATTTTCCAATGGACGAACAAATGTAAAAAACTCTAAGGACAAATCGCTCTAGCGCGCGCATAATATATGCATGGCTTCGAGCAGGACTGACCTTTTTAACATCATCAACTCCAATTTTTTCGGTTTGTTGTCCGGGCAGAACAAAGCGGTCAATTTCTTATTGCTTTGCGAGACCGACCGCGCGTTCGGAAGCTCGCTCACCATGCTATCGAGAAAAAAGCTCGTCGACGTGCTTGGCGAATATATCCGGACCTATCAGATCGGAAATGTCGGCGACATCGGCGAATCTCCGGAGCATGAATTCGGCATCCCCGAAGACACTGACCCCGAGGATAAAGGCAATTCGCCTCGCGAGAAAGCAGGCGCCTTCGTCCATTCTTTGGAAGCGCGTGGCTGGCTGGAACGCGAAATCGACGAGAACTTCAACCCCATTGTCACCCGTACTGGCGCATTCATTGCGGTGTTCAATGCCTTGCTTGGACTTCTTCGCGACGAAGATGATCCGAACGAATATTCTGCATCTTTGCTTTCCCTGTACCGCAACGTCGAGAATTTCGATTATCAGAACGCGACCGCTTCGCTTCAGGCAATCCAAAGCGATTCCGCTGCCTTGTCACGCTCTTTGCTTTCCATTAATTCCCGCATCAAGCGCTTCGTCGGAAAAGCGATGGGCGACAACACCCTTTCTGAGAAGCAGATCCTCCATCGCCTCGCCGTGGATTACCAAAGGCTCAACGCCTATGTTGCCTTCCATAACCTTTTGACTAGAAATAACCCAAACAAATATAGCGGGCGAATCATTTTGAAGCTCGAGGACATGCGCACGCCTGAGAACTACGCAAAACTCGTCGACGATTACATTCTCACCAAAGCGCTCAAAAAGGACGACCCGAAGTCCGCGGATTTGGCCAGGGCCTTCATCGACGAGGTCATCGAAACCGTCATCGAGCAGATGAATAACATCGAGTACTCTTTGGCCACAATCTCATCAAGAAACAGGACCTATGTCTCGAATTCGAGCGAAAGGATCCGCTTCCGCCTCTCGAGCGAGCGCGACATCAAAGGCGATATCCAATCGTTATTGAAAACCATACTCTGGAAGATGCCAGGCGAAGATTTCGATTACGGCGATTCCTTCCAGATGCATAAGTTCAACCAGCTTGATTCGCATTCGCCCTATACCGCGAGATCGCTTGCTAAAGTCGCGCCAAGGGAACTTCCATTCAACCAAACCAAAAAGAATCTCGAGGCGATCGAGAAGGCAGCCAAGATCCTTGCCGCCAACGACAAATACGCCCCAGAAGCCGTGTTTGGCTTCTTGGAGAAGGAGCTCGGCGAGCGCAGCCAGATGAAAGCCAGCGAGCTATCAGTTGCAGGAGTGGACGAATTCATCTTCCTGATGCTGGCCCCAGCGTATTGCTCGGCAGTTGATGCCCCGATATCGACATCGACCCCACTCAATACCAAATTCGATTGCCTTGGCTACCAAGTCGAGGATTACCTGATCATCAAAAGATAGTAGAGGAGGACGCGCCATGACGAAAAACGAAGCATTCAAGAATTTCAAAGAGTCCTATGAAAGGCTAAGCGATTCCGATCGCGATGCGTTTTCCCGCATCTCGCTGAAGCTATTGGACGAGACATTCCTAGTCAAGGAACGCGATGAGGACCGCAAAGACTATCTGAAGGCAATCGATCTCATCAATGGCCTCCGCGCCTATTTCGCCTTCATCGATTACGATCTTGTGAGCGACGCTGAAAAAGGCGTGATCTACATCCGCACTGAGCTAGATAGCAACCGCGTCCATCTTCGTAAGCTTGAGACCATCATATTGCTCGTGCTCCGCGGCATCTTCTATGACGAATCGACGAAGGCCTCGATCAACGCGACCATTTCCACGACGGTTGGCGAAATCGCCCGTCAGATCGACAAGACGGAGATCTATCCGGATAACATCGGCAGGACCAGCGAATTCCGCGAATCGCTTAAGTCGCTCCGTCGCCACAAGATCATCGATTTCGATCAAGGTCTCAATTTCGGCGAGACCCCGATCGTGATCTATCGCTCTATTTTGCTCGTTGTCGACGCCGCGAGCATCGATGACCTCACAAGAAGGATCGAAGATTATAAAGGAGGGCCCGAGAATGAAGCGGATAACGAAGCTGAGGCTGATTAACTGGCATTTCTTTGAGAATGAGGAAATCCCTTTTGGGATGATCAACGTCATAACCGGCGAAAACGGGTCTGGCAAATCGACGATCCTCGACGCTCTCCACTACCTTCAATCGGGCGGAACCTGCAAATTCAATCAGGCCGCCAATACGCTTTCCAGCGGACGTACGGTCGCGAATTACCTCCGCGCAAGAACCGGCGCGGAAGGGCAGGAGTTCCTGCGCGATTCCGGCGACATCATCGGGCATATCGCCGCGGAATATTTTGACGAAACGCGTGGCACGCCATTCGTCTTGGGCTGCGTTTTGCAACTCGTCAAAGGCGTGATGGCTGACCCGAGATTCTACACGATTACCGGCGGCACCTATTCCAATACGATGTTCTTTGGCGAGAATTCGATTCGAAACTTCGATGAGATGATGTCCAAAGCGAAGGAAGAAGGCCTCGAGATTGAGGAAATCGGCCGCAAACTTTCCGATAAGCGCAGGCGGCTTGCCGTGCTTAGGGCTTTAGGCAACCCCGAGAAATATGAGGTCCTCTTCACCAAGGCGCTCTCGTTTGAACCGCTTCTAGACATTGGGCGTTTCGCCACGGATTTCCTATTGCCGGAAGCGGAACTCGATTTGTCCTCCATCAAATCCACCACGGACTCTTATCGCCTCATTCAGGAGCAGCTCCGCGAAGAGACTAGGCGCATGGAAATCCTAAAGCCAATCGCCGAAAACAAAGACTTATATGAAACGCTAAAGAAGAAGCGCTTCGGATTCCAAATCCTTGAATTCAATGCCCAAATCGATACGGCAACCGATCAAATTCGCCATAACAAGGCGAGCCTAGAGATCGAAAAAGCCTCCGCTGCCGCATACGAAAAAGATCGCGATGCCAATTCGGCAAAGGCGAATCAAGCGGACATGGCCGCCGATTTGATCGCCAATAGCGAGGAATACAAAGCCCTTGCCCAACTAGACGCTTCGGAGCGCGATACCAAAATAAAATTCGAATCGCTGCGCAACGATGTGAGGCTTTGGGAAACCTCGATGGAGAACGAGGCCTCTTTGGCGAGGCGAATCGGAACTTCGCTCGACTTCTCGCTCATCAAAAAGAACAAAGATTACCCTGCGCTGGTCGGTTTGCTCAACAAGTACTCTGAACGCGTCACCGAGATTCTAAACGCCACTTCAAGAGACCATGGCAACCTCGAAAACAAACGCACGTCCCTCGCCAAATCCATTACTGAACTCGATGAGGAGATCTTGAAGCTTCAGGCAAACGCCTATGCCTTCCCGCCCTATGTTGAGCTTCTTATGGCCGCCATCAGGAAGAAGGCAAAAGAAGAGAAGGGCGTCACCAACCTTCAGCTTTACCCTCTTTGCAGCCAACTCGAGATCAATGACCCGGAATGGCGCAATGCGGTTGAAGGAATCCTAGGCAAACGGAGATTCGATTTGTTTGTGCCGAAGGCTTTCATCCCGCTCGCCACCAAAGTGTTTGCTTCGAGCAACCTTCAGGATTATTTCGGCGTCGGCGTCATCGCCTTCGATGATAAGGCCGAAACCCCAATCTTGCCGAACGCCATCTCTTGGAAGGTCTCCGCTTGGAGCGAGAAGAACGGTGAGAAGCGCGAACTGCGTGAGCCGCGCGCCTATGTCGACCATCTTTTGGGTGACATCATGCTCGTCGAGAGTCAAGAATCCTTCAAGCCTGGCCAGCGCGCCATCACCAAAGAAGGCCTATATTTCGATGGCAATGCCGTGAGGCGTCTCCTTAACGAAGACATGGAGAAACCCTATATCGGCCAAGAATCCATCAAGCGCAGGCTCGAAGACGACATAAAGCGCAAAGAAGAGCTCACGGCCGAGCTCAAAGACATCGCCAAGAAGATCGAAGACGATGATCGCATCATCCGCGAAGCCAATAGCTCCAACGCAAGGACGATTCTGGAAAAAGGCGATCTGTGGCATGAATTTGCTTCAGTCGATGCCGAGCTTCGCTCCATTTCCGATCAGATCAAAAAGCTCAAAGGCGCGAATAACCAGATCCTTGGCATGTCCGGATTGATCGAGGAAAGGCGCAAAGAGGCCGCGCTTGCTCGCGAAGCCTCCCTTCGCGCAAGCGAGCAGCTAAAAAACTGCAACATCCATATCGGCGAGCTTTCCGCCGCGACCGATGAGCTGCATAAGAAGATCGATTCCCTTTCCGCCCAGAAGAGGGAGAAAATCGAGGAGCAGGGGATTGAATTAACTGTCCTCGGCGATTATCTCGACACTTTGTCCGAAGGAAAGAAAGGCAAAGAACTCCGCGATTTCGTCGCTTATTCGAAAGGGCCTAACGAAGCCGAGATCAAACGCGTCGAGCGCATCATCTCCAGTGCCATGAACAATTACGTTAGCGCCTATCCGAACGAGCTCAAATACGACCCCGAGAATTACATCGAGTTCGTGAAGCGCTACAACAAGATCGTCAATGACGAACTCGCAAAGCTCATCCCCGAAGTCGAGGAAGCGAGAAGCCGTTCCGAACTTGAACTCCGTGAGCACTTCATCTCGCGCATCCGCGCTTCGCTAAATGATGCCAAGCAATCCATCGATTCGCTTAATAGAACATTGAGGAACCACCCATTCGGTTCCGATAAGGAAGTGTTCGAATTCAAAGGCACCAAGAATAGCGATCCCCTCCTTGGAGGCGTTTACCATATCGCGATCGAGACCAATCAGGACTCCATCGTGAACGATCTTTTCTCCGAAGACCTCGATACCGCTTCGCAAGAAGTCCTGCAAACCGTCTTCGATATCCTCTCGACTAGGGAAGATGATCCCGAATTCAAGGAACGCCGCCTCGAGATCACCGATTACAGGAATTACCTGAATTACGATATCAAGATCACGATGAACGATGGCGAAAGCACCCTGTATTACTCAAAGAACCAGGATTCAAAGTCCGGCGGCGAAACCCAGACTCCGTTCTATGCCCTGATCGCTGGTGCTTTCCAATCCTTGCTCGCGCTTCCTGAAAAGCAACTCGACTCGCCAAGCAGCCTCGTCTGCTTCGACGAAGCGTTCAATAACATGGACGGCGAGCGCATTCGCCAGATGCTCGAATTCTATAAGGAGCTCCGCATCCAGCTCATTATCTCCGTCCCTTCTATCCGCTTTGCCTACATCTCCCCCTATGCCGACAACATCATTTCCCTCGCGAAGATCGATGGCCAGGTAGGCATCTTCACGGCAATCAAGGATGGACATTAAGCGAAAGACGCTAGAAAAACTTCTTGAGATTCTGGTCTCCAGGGATTCTTTCTATGTGCCCGGAGCCAAATCGCAGAAGGTCGAATTGCAACGCAAAGACAAACTTTATGACGGCCTCAGGAACAAACTTGAGCTCGATGAGGAAATGCACGTTCTTGAATCCACGGGGTACGTGGATGTGATTTGGAGCAACGGCATATTCATTTCAGTCGTCCTGCGGAAAGATGAGCCAACTTTAGCAAGGCTATTCCGATACTTGGGCCAGGAAGATCCGCGCATCGCCGCGTCTAGGCAAATCGAATTGCTCCGTACGTGGACGACGAACCCTCATCCCGTCGTCAGGTCTTTTGCGATAGCGATGACGGAAAAACTCACTGACCGCCGCCCCGCGACCAAGAATTACTATTCGGATGAAGGGCAACTTCAAAAATACCTTGTCGCGATGGACGCGATCGCGGGCTTAGAGCAAGAGACCTTCTATCGCAACCTCTCCATGAAACTATTCGGCAATTCGAAGGAACTTGAGGGAATGGCCGGCAAATTGAATTCGCTGTTCCGCGAATTCGATGAGCGTTCCTATGACGAGGAAGAAGAGCCATTAGCAATTTATGGCCTCATCAAAAACCCGATTCAGGTTCGCCTCAAGGGTCCAATCACGATAAAAGTGGGGGAGCAAGAAATCGGTTTGTCCTCCTGGCCGAATTTCTTCGCGCTTAACGATGAGGCAATCGCGCGCTGCTCCGTTACTAGCGGTAGTCCAAAGCGAGTCATCACCATCGAGAACCTCACCTCATTCTCCGCGTTCAACGATCCCGAAGCGATTGCGATCTATCTTGCTGGGTTCCATGACAAAGTGAAACAATCCCTGCTCCTAAAGATCTTTGAGGCGTTCCCAGACATCCCTTATCTTCATTTTGGCGATATGGATAGCGGTGGCTTTTATATCTTCCATCACCTGAAAGTCGATACATGTATCCCCTTTTCTCCTTTTAAGATGGACGTCGAGTCATTCCTAAGCGTAGAAAGATTCGCCTTGCCTCTATCGCCTAATGACCGCAAAAGGCTTACCGCACAACTTGATGATCTTAACTTCCAAGAATTCCATGAATTGATCGCCTTGATGCTTACGGAAAACGAGAAAGTGGAGCAAGAGGCGTTCATCGCTTTGGAAAAATAGACCCAAAAGCATCATGGCCGCCTAAATCTGTATTAAAATATAGGGCGCTATGAAATTCCTTCACATTTCCGATTTGCATTTAGGCAAACGCCTTCACGGCTTCTCGCTTCTCGACGACCAGCGGTTCTTCCTCTTCGACCGCGTCCTGCCCTTATTAAAAGAGGAGGGGATCCACGTTTTAGTGATCGCCGGCGACATCTACGACGCCGCAATCCCACCCCAAGAAGCAGTGATATTGCTCGACGAATTCCTTTTCCACTGCGTGCAAGATGACATCGAGGTCTTGATGATCTCTGGCAACCACGATTCGAGCGATCGCCTTTCCTATGGATCTCGCATCTTCGCTAGCAAAGCCATCCACATCGCGACCTCCGTCGAGGATGCGCTTCATCCGATCGTCATCGAAGGCGTCAATTTCTATCTGCTGCCGTTTATGAAGCACCATGATGTGAATGGTCATTTCAAAACGGAATTCAAAGATTACGCTTCCGCCGCAAGTTTCATGGTGGAACAAATGCATTTGGACCTAAGCGTTCCTAATGTCTTAGTCGCCCATCAACTTGTGCTTCCCGAAGGAGGCGAAGACGCTTTGATTCGCTCAAAATCCGAAGAGGCTACGGTCGGAGCGATCCCCAATATTCCTTCCGAGATCTTTAAGGACTTCACTTATGTGGCCTTGGGCCATATCCATAAGCCGCAGAAAGTCGGAGCCAATGCCTATTTCTGCGGCTGTCCCATAAAATACCATGTCGATGAGGCGAAAAATGAGAAGCACTTCAACATCGTCACGATAGAAAACGGCAAGTTCACCCTAGAGACGAGGCCGATCGTGCCGCTTCATGATCTAGTCATCGAAGAAGGAATGTTCGAAGATGTGATCCGCCGCTCCCCAAGCGAAGATTACGTCGCGGTGGTATTAAAAGACGATGTGCCAGTCGAAGGAGCGATGGATAAGATCCGCGCCGCGAACTTCAAGCGCTGCGTCGCCATCGATTATCCCAATATCGGAGGAGTGGACCTCGATCTCGATGAGACTCCTGACATTTCCTCTGAACCCCCGGAAGTGCTGCTTGAGAAATTCTATGAGAACGTCATGGGCAACCCATTGACCGATTATCAGAAGCAAACCGCTATGGAATTGCTTGAAAAGGCAAAAGGAGGGACCCATGAAGCCGATTAAGCTCGTAATGTCCGCTTTCGGACCCTATGCGACGAGGCAGGAAATCGATTTCTCGAGCCTCCCCGAAAACCTATTCATCATCACCGGCGACACAGGCGCGGGAAAGACGATGATCTTCGATGCGATTTGCTTCGCCCTTTATGGCGAGTCGAGCGGAGGAAGCCGCTCTGGCTCAACTTTCCGCTGCGACAAAGCTGACCCCAAAACCATCACCTTCGCTGAGCTGGAGTTCGAATACCATGGCAAGCGCTATTTCATTCACCGCGAGCCTGAGCAAATGATCGCCAAGAAAGTGGGGGAAGGCCTCAAAAGCCAAAAGCCTTCCGCCTTCATCGAGGGCGATGACATCGCTTCGCGCATCACCAAAATCAGCGACGTGAACCAAAAGGTCAGGGAGATCATCGGCCTAGATTGCGATCAGTTCCGCATGACAATGATGATCGCCCAAGGCCAATTCGCCGAACTCATCAAAGCCGATACGAATGCCAGGAAAGGCGTTTTCCGCACGATTTTAGGAACCGGATACCTCGACCGTTTCGTAAATAGCCTCCGCGAGAAATCGAAAGAGCTGCAGTCATCAATCAGCGACAAGCGCAGCAACCTCCGCGGCAAGCTCGCTTCCATTGAGCTCCCTGCTCCTGAAATACATGCAAAGCTATCGGACCAAGATTGCGACCTATCTTTGCTTATGGAGCAGATTGGGCCAATGCTAGAGGAGCAGAAGGCGACTTTAGACCCCCTAAGCGAAGAGATGAAGCAAGCGAAGGCAAATCTAGAGAATAGCATCGCTACGCGCGAGAAGATCTTAAGCCGCAATAAAGAGATACAGCAATTCCGTCAGCACAAGGCGGATTTCGAGGCGATACAAAGCCAAAAAGAAGAATTTGACGGATACCGCAAAGACATCGCCCTTGCAGAAAAGAGCGCACCCGTGCATCAGAAAACCACGGAATACAATGCCGTTACGAAACGAGTGGATTCCATTTCTATAAGCATCGAAGTTACGTCGAAGGAAATCGAATCGGCCTCCAAAGAACTAGCCGAATGCGCAACCGCTTTCGAAGCGGCCGAGAAGCAATACAAAGGCTTAGACGAACTCAAAGGCGAGAAAACGACCCTTGAAAAGCAACTCGAATCCTTCAAGGCGGTCGATGCTTTGGCTAAGGATGCCTTTGAAGCGGAAAAGAAAGAGCTCGATGTCAAGAAGGCGCGTGACGAATCCAAAGACGCGATCGCCAAATCCGAATCGCGAATCGCTGAGATTGAGGCGAAATGGAAGGATTTCGATCCCGCTGTCCTTGTTGATTTGAAACACCAGGTCGCCTCAGCCGAGGAAAAAGAGAGGAGCTGCTCCGCTTTGGCTGATCGCCTTATCACTTTGGAAAGGCTCAAAAAGGATTACGAAACCGCCGTTAACCAAGAAAATAAAGCGCTCATCGATTCATCGAACGCACGCAAGGCGTGGGAATCCGCCTATAGCAGCTTCCTCCATTCGCAGGCAGGCCTATTGGCGCGCGGCCTAGAAGAAGGAACGCCTTGCCCCGTCTGCGGGTCGCTTAGCCATCCTCGTCTCGCTTCTACTTCCGAAGCGCCATCCGAAGCGGAAGTGGATGCCCTCAGAAAGCAAAGCGAATCCGCGGAAAGCAATCGCGCAAAGAAAGAAGCA
This sequence comes from uncultured Erysipelotrichaceae bacterium, assembly GCA_902773005.1. Lineage (GTDB taxonomy): Bacteria > Bacillota_I > Bacilli_A > RFN20 > CAG-826 > Alloenteromonas. The sequence continues at coordinate 5,489 of CACYCS010000018.1, read as the reverse complement.
ACTCGCAAAGTCGCATCCGAAAAACGTTCCAACGAGCTATCCGCGATCAAGGAAGAATACCTAAGGCTAAGCGGGAAAGAACTCGTAGACGAAGACGTTTCGCATGCGGTTCGCGCCATGCAAGAGGAATCCAAATTAGCCTCGGCTGAGCTCAAAAAGAAGCTCGACGCCCAAAGCGAAATCGACCGGAGCCATTCCGCCGATCTAAGAGAAAAGGAAAAGCTATCCGAGCCTCTGCAGGCCAAGAAAGATGCATTGGTCAAACTGGAGAATGCGTTACTCGAAGCAAAATCGAATTCGGACAAGAAAAAGGGTGCGCTCGAAGAAAAGAAGAAAGAGCTTAGCGGCGTGGACAAAGCGAGCCTGCAGGCACGCCTGACTTCGCTATCTTCGCGCATCGCTATCATCGATAAAGCATATCAGACCGCCGATAAGAAGCTCCGCGACTATAAGGAGAAGTGCGGCAGGCTCGACGCTAAGAAAGCGACTTTCGAAACGCAAAAGAAAGAGGCGGTAGAAGAGCAGCGCTCAGCCGATGCAGCGTTAAAAGAAGCGATACGTGTATCGGGTTTTGCTACTTCTGGAGATGTGCTTGCCCATTATAAAGACGATGCTTCGCTTTCTTTCCTGCGCGGAAAAGTCGCGACCTATGACCAGAAGGCGGCCGCGGCGAAATCGCTTTTCGAATCGGATCTCGCTAAGCATCTCGACGAAGCAAGCGAATCCGGGCTCGAGGAGTTCGATATTAAAGTGAAAGAGCGAAAAGCGATTTCGGACGAAGCGACTTCGCGTTATGAAGGCGCGCTTGGCTCCTATAGCAGGAACCTTAAGACGTTCGAAGAAGCGAAGCGCGATTTCGGAACCTTTGCCGATCTTGAGCGCAAAGCCAATGAGATTAGTGCGCTATATAACGCCGCTAGCGGCACCATGAAAGGGTCCAATAGAGTCGACTTCGAGACCTATTGCATGCTAAGCACATTCGACCAGATCCTAAGAATCGCGACCAGGAAGTTCCTCCAGATGTCGGATGGAAGGTACGAATTCAGAAGGAGGACCTCTTCTTCTGGCAACGGCAGACAGGGACTAGATATCGACATATTCGACCATTATTCGGGCAACACGAGATTCGCGACTTCGCTTTCTGGCGGTGAGCAATTCGAAGCCTCCCTCGCCTTGGCCTTGTCTTTCTCCGAAGCGATTCAGCAATCCGCGGGAGGAGTGGAACTCGATTCGATGTTCATCGACGAAGGGTTCGGCACGTTGTCGCCGGATTACGCAGACCGCGCGATCAAGGTCCTCAAAGAGCTTGGGCGGAGTAATAAGCTGATCGGGGTGATCAGCCATATCGAGCAGCTCGACCAGCAAATCGACACCAAAATCAGGGTCTTGCGCAGCGAGCAGGGTGTCTCGTATGCCAAAATCGTGGCTTAATCGTGTATGATTAGCCGCGTATGAAACTTAAGTACGCGTTGAAGCATTACAAAAACAAAATCCTGGCCACCACGCTTTCTGGCCTTGCCCTTGGCATTTACCTTGCCTATCACATCATCATGGCTGTGAGCCTAGGGGCCGCCTATTTCGATTTCCGCACGATCTGGAATGCGGTTTTGACGATCATCGCCTATGCGATCATCTTCTTCTGCAACATCAGAAACGACAATTTCGCCTATACGGGGATATTGATGTTCGTGTTCTTCGTGACCTTCGATCATATCTATTCCATCTTCGTCAGCAATTTTTCCATTCCCCAAATCTTTGCCGATGGCGATGGGGCGTTAGTGACCACGTTCTTGCTTACGATGGCTGGCAACGTCGCCCTCGTGGTTTCCGGAATCCTCCTCTATATCTGGGTGAGGCGTTATATGGTTGGACTCATGGCGGATTTCCGCAAAATCCGCTTATTTGGCATTGCTTTTGCAGGCATCCTTTTCATCTCGGTTGCGGTGGAAGTCACATTCATGATCTTGGCAGGGATTTTCGTGCCCGGATTGCTATGGACTATGCTCGCCGTTCCAGTTTCCGAGGTCGTCATGGCGTTAGCCATCATCTTCACCTTAGAGCGCCTTCGCCGCATTTGATTTTTGGTTTGGCGGCCTTGCCCAATAGTGCTACACTTACCCTCGTTAAGGAGAGTAGCGTTAAGTTTTTGTTACCGTCAACACGCCGTCAAAGACGGCCGGGCAAAAACGGCATTCGCCTCGCGAGACCTTAAGGCAGTTCGTTGCCAGAAGGAGAAAATATGTTCGAGAACAAAACCCCTGAACAGGTTTTCGATGAGTTTTCGGTCGACCCCGAAGTAGGCTTATCGAAAGAGGAGGCCGCATCGCGGCTTGCCAAAAACGGGCCCAACCAGCTCAAAGAAAAACCCAAGGATCCATGGTACAAGATCCTTTGGGGCAACATCGCTGACCCGATGACCTTGATCCTAGCCCTCGCCGCGATCATTTCGTTGGTCCTTGGCATCATCAACATCACCCAAGGCAAAGTCCCAGCGGGTGAAGAGTGGCAGGAATTCATGGACGTCGTCATCATCTTCGGCGTCGTGGCCATCAACGCAGCCATCGGCACCATCCAAGAGATGAAAGCCGAGAAAGCGCTTGAGGCCCTCAAGAAGATGAGCGCCCCGAAAGCCACCGTCCGCAGAGGCGGCGAGATGTTCGAGATTCCGGCCTCGGAACTCGTCAAAGGCGATATCGTGATCCTCGAAGAAGGACGCACGGTCCCCGCCGATCTCCGCCTCATCAAAGGCTTCGCCATCAAATGCGACGAAGCTTCCCTTACCGGCGAATCCGTTCCCGCCGAGAAAGATCCGACCCTCACCCTTAGCGAAGAGGTGGGCGTGGGCGACCGCGTGAACATCGCCTTCATGTCGACCCCTGTCGTCTATGGACATGGCGAAGGCGTGGTTGTCGGAACCGGCATGGATACCGAAATCGGCAAGATCGCCTCGATGCTTGCCGGCGAAGAAGAGGAGATGACCCCGCTTCAGAAGAAGCTTGCTGGCCTCTCCAAATTCCTTGGCATCCTCACCATCGGCATCGTCGTCGCGATGCTTCTCGTCAAGATCATCTGGGCCGTCGTGAACGCCAATATCGCCGAAGCCTGGAGCCAGGCGTTGCTTGATTCCGTCGCGCTTGCTGTCGCGGCAATCCCAGAAGGACTTACCGCCGTCGTCACCATCGTCCTTGCGATGGGCATGACCAAAATGGTCAACGTCAACACCATCGTCCGTCGCCTTGCCTCGGTTGAAACCCTAGGCGCGGTCTCTGTGATCTGCTCCGACAAAACCGGCACCCTCACCCAGAACAAGATGACGGTCGTCGCCGCTTATCAAGGCGGAAAATACTTCGAGCAATCCGAATTCAAGAAAGAGGAGCTGGAGCTCCTTGCCAAAGGCATGTCGCTTTGCAGCGACGCCAAAGTCGATGGCGGCGTCTATGGCGACCCGACCGAGATCGCCCTTGTCGAATTCGCGAACTCCTTCGACATGCATAAAGGCGATCTTGAAGCTGCGACGCCTCGCGTGAACGAGCTTCCCTTCGACTCCGTCAGGAAGATGATGTCCACCATGCACCAGGAAGGCGACAAGAAGGTCGTCTACACCAAAGGCGCAATGGACCAGATCCTAAAGAACGCGACCCATGTATTGATTAACGGCAAGAAAGAGCCGATTACCGACGAACTGAAGCAAGGCATTCTCGACGCCGCTTCCAAGATGGCGGAAGGCGCGCTCCGCGTCCTCGCCCTTGCCATTTCTGAGCAAGAAGGACAAATCGAAGAGAAGAACCTCTGCTTCGTGGGCCTTGTTGGCATGGTCGACCCGCCGCGCCCCGCAGCAAAGCCTGCCGTCGCGACCTTAAAGCACGCTGGCATCACGACCATCATGATCACCGGCGACCACAAGGACACCGCCTTCGCGATCGCCCGCGACCTCGGAATCGCCGAAACCCGCGAGCAGTGCATGTCCGGCGACCAAATCGATGCCTGCAGCGAAGAAGAATTGCGCGAAAGAGTTAAGACCGTGCGCGTATTCGCCCGCGTCTCGCCGCAGAACAAAGTTCAAATCGTCAAGGCGATCAAGGCCAACGGCCACATCGCCGCGATGACTGGAGACGGCGTCAATGACGCTCCCTCGCTTAAATCCGCCGACATCGGCATCGCGATGGGCATCACCGGAACCGATGTCGCCAAAGGCGCCGCCGATATGGTTCTTGCCGATGACAACTTCGCCTCGATTGAGAAAGCAGTCGAAGAAGGCCGTGGCATCTACGCCAACATCAAGAAGACCATCCTATTCCTCCTCTCGTCGAACATCGGCGAGGTCGTCGCGATGTTCCTCGCGGCCGTCGTTGGGCTTCCTAGCCCCCTCATCGCGATCCATCTTCTTTGGGTCAACCTCATCACCGACTCGCTTCCCGCCGTCGCCCTTGGCGCCGACAAGAAGCCGAGAGATATCATGGACGATCAGCCCCGCGATCCGAAAGAATCCTTGTTCAGCCATGGCGGATACCTCATCACCTTCGGTTATGGCGCACTTATCGGCCTAGCGACCTTGTTCGCCTTCCTCATCAAGCCTTGGTCGGCAGGCTGCTTCTCCATTGGAGAGATGAATACCTATTTCGAGATCAAAGCCAACCTCGAGGAAGCCCAGTCGATGGCCTTCTGCGTCCTTGCGATGTCGGAGCTATTCCATATGCTTGGCATGACGAACGTCAAGAAGAGCTTCGTCCACGTCTTCAAAGACGGCAACTTGCTCCTATTCCTCTCCTTCGTGATTGGCATGGGCCTACAGATCTTCGTCATCGAAGTCCCGGGCGTCAACACGGTCTTCAAGGTCTATCCTCTCTCGGATGCCCCGATGGATTACCTCTACGTGTTCTTGCTGGCACTAAGCCCCCTCATCATCCACGAGATCGTCGCGCTGTTCCTCTTCATCAAGAAGAAGCTCGCGAAGAAGTAAAAATCCGATTCCAAACGAAGAGCCGCCTCATCAAAGGCGGTTTCTTCTTGTTTGGGAGGCGCAAGGAGTTTATATTATTAGTCGCGCCGACTTAGCTCAATTGGCAGAGCAGCGGTATCGTAAACCGCAGGTTGGGGGTTCGATTCCCTTAGTCGGCACCATCAGAAAGCGCGCGGCTGGTTCTCCAGCCGCTTTCTTCATAAAGGAAGAGAGTCCAAAAAAATCAAACTTGAAATTGACATACGCAATATGCGTTTTACAATAAATCGTCAGTTTCGATGCAGGAAACTGTCTTATTCCGAAATTCGGAATGGAAAACCACTCAGTCAAGAAAGAATGGGGGGCTAGTTCATTTCCTAGCCCTTTTTCTTTGGTCAAAAGGAGAAACTGTATGAAATTCATCTTCGTCACAGGAGGCGTTGTCTCTGGCTTGGGAAAAGGGATCACCGCCGCTTCGCTAGGAAGGCTTCTTAAGCAAAGGGGATATAAGATTATCGCCCAGAAGCTCGACCCATACATCAACGTGGAT